>JAOZRQ010000030.1:18305-24601 GCA_029940115.1 Desulfobacterales bacterium | reverse complement strand
CCATAAAGGGCAGAACCGGGGCCCCGGATGACTTCTATCCGCTTGATGTTGTCAATAGGTAAACGGTCCAGAGCTGACACTCCAGTAGAACCGCCATTTACAAGATCAATATCTATGGGATGACTATTCAACATGAATAATACTTTTTCGGAGAAAGTTGTTTTTATCCCTCTGGATTCGACTTCCCATCGTCCAAAAGAATTCTGAGTCAACCCAACCCCCGGAACACTCCGCAAAGCATCCGCCAAGTTTCTCGCCCCCATGTTCCGCAACTCAGTGTCGGTGATGACCGTGATGGATGCGGCGGCCTTTTTGATGTTCTCCAGCATCTTCGACGCGGTGATGACATACGTTTCCGCCTGAAGCCATTCGACTTCCTCTTTAAATTCCTCAGACTCCATCCCTGACAACAGATCCAGATCATCCCCTTGCTGGGCAAGGGAGGGAGTCTGCCAGAAAGTCAGGAACACGATAAGCAGAAGGATGAAGGATGAAGGATGAAGGATGAAGGATGATTTGTACATGGACATTGTTTTCGCTCCTGTCAGTTGTGGTTGTCAGTTGTTTGTTGTCAGTCGTCCTTGGACAAGTAGCAACTTACAACAGTCAATTAAGGATTAAACAACTTTCTCATTATGAACCGCGACGGGGCAATGGATTCCGGGTCAAGTGACGGGAACCTCGCTCAAGGTCAGTGACACTTAAGGTGATGCCGGTTCCCATCATCTGCCCGGAATGACAGGTTCTGGTCTTGGGAATACCATTTTCGCCCAAATTCAAGTTTCAAGTTTCATCTTGCTCAACAAGGCAATAAAGAATCCCAGATTCATATCTTGCCTCTCATTGACATCGGGCAAAGGGTTTGTGTGCCCTGAAGATATCACCCGCAGATCAATGCCCGGATTCGGACTTTCCTCGATAGGGGAGGTAAAGAACGCATACCACGGCTTTGCTTCGGGAGCCTGTTCCATGCAGGTTTTCTGCTCACCCCTGACCTCTGATCCCCTGACCGCCAACAATTTTCTGAAAATGGGATCATCAGGCTCAAACCCGACAAACAGAGGGGAGAACTTTTGAAAAAGTGCGGCAAAATAGTCTTTCAGGACATCGTCCTGATCAATTTTTTCAAACTTGGAGATGCCTTCCTCCATGCTTTCAGGGTTGCTTGCACTGCCGAAGCTGTGAAGGATATAAGCGTCTCCCTCCAGAAAAGTTGCCAGATCAGCCTGCCAGACTTTGTCCAAAGGGGAAGCGTAAGAGGGGATATGGAAAAAGTCTTTGAGGCGAAGGTCAAAGTCCCCGGTGATGTTCAGTTTGACTGGCCATCCCGTGGCCAAGCAATATAAAGGGTTCGGATGTCTTTTCTGTTTGTCATGAGGCGGATATCTCCCAGGATTCAGCTTCCGCTTCCAAAGCATTGAACAGGCTTTGGCCATCCTGTGCAACTCCTGCCTCCCCAACTCGCTGCCTTTCGGAATGGCATTCAGGGAACGATTTTTTGTCTCGGTCAAAAAGTTCCTGATTGCGGGATAAACATTTGCAACCGCAAAAAAAGGCCCCAGAAAAAGAATGACCTCCTTCCTGTTGAACGCCTCAACCAATGGGTCAAAATAATGACGATTCTTCATGCCTCCTCCCATTGAGCCAGTTGTTTGGTGTCAGTTGCTAGTTGTTTGTTGTCAGTTGTCATCGTTTTTTGTTGTCAACTGGCAACCAGCAAGCAACAATGGACAACTGACAATCAGCAACGGACAACGCACACCATAATCAGAACAAAAGTTACTGTTCCATCGGATAAGAATAGGCATATATGTAACAACACAGAAGGAAAGTTTCAATGGGGTGAAGAGAGTATTTTAGGGGGACGATATCCTACCTTTGAATGCGTCATTTTCGTATTGCTCTGGCGGGGAAGAGAAACCCGGCTTTTTCTTGCAGTTGTGAGGCCGCTCGCCCATGGCCGCTGGCCGATCTGTCATTCGACAATGCTGTTCACAGACCCGAGCGCATTCTCATTATATTTCAGGTGATAGGCTTTCACCTTTCTCATATTCAGAATGATGTGCGATCCCGCGGGAGGTTCCACGTTCTTTGCTGGTTTGTTGCCGGAGAGCACTCTTTTGGCAATTCCGGCCGCCTGCCTGCCGATGGTCGGGTTGTCAACGGAAAGGATCAAGACGGCCCCCAGTTTCACAAAGGCCTCATGGTAGGAGAAGAAGGGCAAGTTTCTCTTCTCACAGCGCTTCAATATGTTGGACAGCCCTTTTTTGTCGGATATGATCTCAGGATCGGATATCAGCCAGAATGCGTCGGTGTCCGCCGGCAGCCGGTCAAAGGCTGAAATCGTGTTCCTGCCTTTGAAAACCGCCTCACCGGCAATTTCAACCCCCATGTTCCGAGCCTTATCCTTGGCGTTTTTGAACAGTTCTTGCGTATATCGTTTGCTGTACAACATGGTGACTTTCCGAACATCCGGAAAGATGTAGCGAAACAGCATGATCTGCATCTCCGCATGAAGTTCGTTGGACACGCCGTAGGTCTTCCGGGTCAGAGGCAGACGAAGCCAGTTGAGAACAGATGAAAAGACGATATCCTTCTCGCCGATATACTTGCTCGCGATATGATAGGCCTTGCTTCCGATGCAATAGGTAATGTCCGGGTATTCATCATACAGCAGATTCTCAACACTCGGCATATCCCATTTTTCATCCCCCAAGTTCACTCCCACCACCGGATGCGGGATATCCTCCTTGAATGCCTCCTGAACTTCCCCATACTTGCTGACCGAGGCATCCGAATTGATCAACAGAACCTTCGGCATCCTATTTGCCGCGAACGCACTGGAAACAATCAGAAAAAAACAGAAAAGCCATGTCAGTTTCAAATGCTTCATTCTTCAGTCTCCCTTTGTCAGTTTGTCCGACGAATCAAAGGGTTGCCATCCGTCCAGACCAAACATTTTTATCTTTTTCCTTCCATCCGGATCCAAAGGCATATGTTGCACAATCTTGACGAGCTTCATCATATTTTCCCTCACTTTCCCGGAACTTTCGGGAAAAGCCAATATCAGCAGCAAGGATTTTCTGCCTTCGGCCACCACCTTGATACTTCTGTGGAGGAAAGGATTCACCTGTTTCAAATCCTCAAGGGAGCCTTCGGTTGTCAGGGCATATTGGCACATCCCCAGACTTACGGACATCAGTGCGTCAATATCTTTCGGCACCGTCAGTATGTCGGCCCTGTCTGCCACATCTTTTCCCTTGAAAATTTCGCTGAGGGCCTCCTTTGTATGCAAATCGCTGGCCGCGGACGCGATGCGCGCAGTTTTCGCATCTTCCACATTGGCCGACGCTCCCCTGCCTGTCAGAATTCTCTTCTGATATTTTTTGCCATTCCGCAATCCCACCAACGCAGGCTTGAGAGAATAGGTCTGCCCGATGTTGCCAAAGTGCCAACTGGAGATCAGCAACAGGCAGTCCTTTCTGCCTTTTGTATATCTTTCAAAATCTTCCCGCTTTTTGACTGGCTGAAGTTCATAAGGGCCAAATCTGGAAAGATAGCTGTCAAATTCCATTTTCAGCAATTTGAAATTGTTGATGCTCGTCTCCGAACTGTAAGAATAGATCGTTATCTTATCTGATTCGGCCCATGTGGCAGGGGGCGCAACACATAAAAGCAACGTCCAGGAAGATAACAAGATGAACAGCAACATATGCCATGGCTCCCTGATGCTGGAAGATAAGTCTGAGTATGACATGATCATATCCTTCATAGAGTCGTTCCTACAGGTTTTCTGGTTATGGGATAAAGAAACCCGATTCTTCCGTTCACCGAAAAAAACCGGGTTTCTTTTTGTCATCCCTTTTCAGCCGCTCCCCGGCTCCTCCCTGCAAGATCAGGGTGTGCCGATTCCAGCGGACATGTTCTTTCTGTTCCTCCCCGCGCAGTTCGCACCGGTTGCGCCTGCAAACAGGACAATCCGGGTCGTTGCAGGGATCCAGGTGAATCAGGACGCTTGTATCCCCTCCGAAATGGTCGTTGATCAGATATTCGAGACCCTTTCCCTCCCGATGCGCCTCTTCAAGACTGAAATGTCGGGGCAGAATCAGGTGAAAGTCCATGTGAATCAGGGTTCCCGAACGCCAAGCCCGCAACTGATGAACGTCAATCCATATCTCCTTTCGGTGCGTCTCAAGGAGTTCTGAGATATCCTCCAGCAGTTCAGGCTCGGCTCGGTTCATCAGCCCGGCAACGGACTGGCGGACGAGGCCTCCCCCGGAGACAAGAATATTCAGCCCCATCACGCAGGCGATGATGCCGTCCAGTCGATACCATCCGGTCAGATGGACCAGGAAAAGCCCCAAGACCATGCCGGCGGAGGTATAGACATCGGTGATCACATGCCTGCCGTCCGCGATAAGGGCCAGAGAGCGGGTTCGCCTGCCCACCCGGATAAGCCGGATGCCGAGAAGAAGATTGATCAGCCCCGCGGCCAAGACGATCAGAATCCCCTCCTGGAGTTGAGGGATCTCGTGAGGGTGAAGGATATGGGACAATCCTTCGGTGAATATCTTTATGGCCGCAAGGATAATCAAGGCTCCCTCAAATCCCGCGGAGAAGTATTCGATCTTGCCATGTCCGTAAGGATGGCTCTCATCAGGCGGAATCGCCGCAAATATGATGCTTCCCATGGCAAACGCACTCGCCACCACGTTGATGATCGATTCAAGCGCGTCGGAAAGCACCGCGGAAGATCCGGTGATCCGGTAAGCGTAAAACTTCGCCGCCATCAGGGCGATGCTGACTACAAGAGACAGGCCAATCGCCCTGAGACGGGCATTATAGTGCTCATCCCTCATCCTTCACCCTTCATCCCTCATCCTTTTGATGCCCCGACAGTTGCCGACATTCAGCGCATGGAGCCTTCGGCATCACCATACCCAAGGGACCAGCACACCAGACAGGCAGGTCGTCTGCGCCAAGCCGTGTGGGCGGCAGTGAGCGGGGCCCATCCGCGACCGTCTTGATCCACAACATGGATTTTGGGCAAGAAAGGGATTGCCTCAAATCCAACACAAACCTGTCATTCCAAGCAAATGACGGGAACCGGCAGTCCCTTGATCCACGACATGGATTGTGGGTGAGAAGCTCTTTTTGCGTCTTGAACCGCCCCACATTTTGAACAGCGGATTGGACAGATTTTGTTCACCGCAACTCACGCCTCACGTTCACACATCCAACTCCCTTTCCAGCCGCCGGCTGTAATCGGACATGAAAAAGCAGCAGACAAAGTAAACCAGTGCCAGAAAGATGTACGCCTCTGCGGAAGACCCCATCCATTTCGGGTCCGAGAGGACCGACTGGGTGGTCTTGAGCACGTCGTAAAGCGCGATGATCACCACGAGGGAGGTGTCCTTGAACGCGGAGATGAGCACGCTGACTGACGGCGGAATCACGATTTTCAACGCCTGGGGCAGAATGACCAGGCGCATGGTCTGGTAATAGTTGAGCCCCATCGACTCGGCCGCCTCATACTGTCCCCGGGGGATGGCCTGCAGCCCGCCCCGGACCACCTCCGCGACATAAGCCGCGGTGAACAGGATGATCGCGGCTTGGGCCCGGAGGATCTTGTTGATGGTGATCCCCTCGGGCAGAAACAGGGGAAAGATGATGGCCGACATGAAGAGCAGGCTGATCAGGGGAACCCCGCGTATCATTTCAATGTAGATGATGCAGAGGCTCCTGATGGCTCGCATCTCGGATCGGCGTCCCAGTGCCAGAAGGATTCCCAGGGGATAGGCCGCGGTCAACCCGAACACCGAGAGGAGAAGCGTGAGGGGCAGACCTCCCCACTCGGTGCTCTCCACCGGGGTTAGTCCGAAGAGCCCGCCCCTCATCAGCAGGCCCATCACAAAAAGGCCAGTGATCCACGCATACCCGAGTGGCCGCTTCCAGCGGTTCCGGTTCCTGCTGACGAAAAGCAGGGCGACGAGAAGGATCATGGCCACCAAGGGCCGCCAATGCTGGTCAGCCGGATAGAATCCGAAAATGATGAAGCGGATGTTGGCGGATATGACGGACCAGCATGCGCCCTCGTTCACGCCGCATTCCGCGCCGGCGGTCCATACGCTGTCGAGAAAAGCCCATCTGATGAAGGGCGGAACCGTCTTCCAGAGCGCGTACAGGATGACAAGGGTCAGAAACGAGTTGAGCCATCCGTTGAACAGATTGGCCCTGATCCATCCAATGACTCCCACATGGGTCACAGGGGGCTTCACATCTTCCATTTTGTCTCA
>JAOZRQ010000030.1:0-18295 GCA_029940115.1 Desulfobacterales bacterium | reverse complement strand
GGCCCGCCACCGGGCGGGCCCACACCGCCGAGAGGCGGAACTACAAACTTCTGGCATGCCTCCAAATTTTTTCAAAAAATTTGGTTTCTCTCTCGAACAAAGATTATCTTAAATGTTCCTGATTCTAACGGATTTTGTGGTGCAGTTTTTTTTTCCAACGCAGAGGACGCGGAGATTCGGGCGTTTTTCTGACCAACTGAGATGGCGCAGAACCACAAAATCCATTAGAACCAGAAATGTTCCATAAATACCAGAATGGCAGAATTTGTCAAGGGATAAGAAGTCAGGAGGTTGAGAAAAACTTGGGAATCTTTCATTTCCGAGCGAAAACAGGTTGTCATGTTCGTCTATTTGTGGTATAAGAGAATGACAGGTGAGAGGAAGCCCCAAGTCAGTCAGCGATGGATCCCGCTCTGATATGAAAGTCGTCCGTTGCGACTTTCCTGATTATAACGGATTTAGGGGAGCCCTGTGAACTTGAACTTGGACTTATGTTCAAATTGTGAAAATGATATTTCAACATGCCCTTGAACGTGTGCCTGAACTTGAGCATGTTCACGTTTCATTAGTGTGAACTTAGGGACCGATGCTCCCATTGCGCGCCGACCTCCAAGGGGGAATGACACGGTGTTTCCCCTTCAGGGCAATTCGTCCCTTACGTTTACACTTATGGTCCATAAAATTTAACTGATTATAACGGATTTAGGGGAGGCCGTGAACTTGAACTTATGCTTGAACTTGAACCTCAACTTGCCTGTAAATGAATGTTCAGGTTCACGTTCAAGTAGTTCATGTTCATGTTCACGTTTAAGGCTCCCCTAAATTCGTTATAATCAGAAATTTAAGGAGGGTTGACGTGGAGATAATTACCCATAAAAAAATTGTCCAAGCGCTTTGCGGAACCCCGTTGCGGGTGGAGGAGGGGTTCAGCGAGGTTGAGCTCCTTGCAACTGAAAACATGGCAGCTGATGAATCAGGCTTGGTTCATGGGGGCTTCATCTTTGGCCTTGCAGATTACGCGGCCATGATTGCGGTCAACCATCCCCATGTGGTCCTTGGATCCGCGGATGTGAAATTCCTCAAGCCTGTGAAAATGGATGAAACCGTCATTGCCGAAGCCAAGGTGGTTTCCAAGAAAGGGAAAAGGCAGACCGTTCAGGTGACCGTTCAAAGAGACGGAGACAAGGTGTTTGAGGGGGAGTTTGCCTGTTTTGTGTTGGACAAGCATGTGTTGAGCTGATGCTGGGTCCCAATCCTAACCAAGCGCGAGGGAGACTTGAACTTGAACTTATGCTTGAACTTGAACCTCAACTTGCCTGTAAATGAATGTTCAGGTTCACGTTCAAGTTCACGTTCAAGTTCACGCGCATGTTCGCTCCCCTAAATCCGTTATAATCAGGGTGTATTCAATTGGGGCAAGGGCGATGGACGGTAGGCAACGAGCCTCCCATTGCCGATTGCCTCCGACAAAAAAGTCCTGATTTCAATTGGGGCGAGGGGCGATATGCGGTAGGTAGCGAGCCTCCCATAGCCCATTGCCGATAGCCCATTGCCCATCATAAAGGAATGCCGACCTCGGACAAGGGCGATATGCGGTAGGCAGCGAGCCTCCCATTGCCGATAGCCCATTTGGCCATCATAAAGGAATATCAGAATGCCAACCTCCGACAAGGGCGATGTGCGGTAGGCAGCGAGCCTCGATAGCCGATAGCCCATTGCCCATCATAAGGGAATATCAGAATGCCGACCTCGGACAAAAAAGTCCTGATTGTTGATGATGACCCTTCGGTGCTCATGTTGCTGAAGGAGTACCTGGTCATTGACCAAGAACTCTATGGGTTGCTGGTCGCGGACAACGCGGGAGAGGCCCTTAAGATCATCGAAAGGGAAAATGTCTCTCTTGTGGTCTCGGACATTTACATGCCGGGAATGTCAGGGCTTGATCTTTTGACCATCATCCGGGACCGCCATCCCCGAATCAGGGTCATCCTCATGACAGGACTCAACACCCCCAAGCTCCGAAAAAAGGTGGAAGAGAGCGGGTGTCTCCATTTCCTTGAGAAACCCCTCAAAGTCCGGCATCTCAGGCAACTCATCTCCCAGGAACTCGCCAAGGAGGAGGGATTCGGCGGCACACTCAGGAACATTCAACTGCACGATCTCATCCAGATGTGCTGCATGTGCGCGATCAGCACGGCGATCCGCGTTCAGAAAGGCACCGAGGAAGGCATGATTTATCTCGAAGACGGCGACATCGTCCATGCGATCTGCGGCAAGACAGAGGGAGAGGACGCGTTTTATCAGATGCTCTCTTGGCGGAACGGATATTTTGAAACCCTCGGCGACCTCTTTGCCCCGAAAACCACGGTCCACAAAAATTGGGGACACCTGCTTCTTGAGAGTGCGCGCAGGATTGATGAAAATCCGAACTCGGAACTCCAAGATGTGGAAGCCCCAAATCCGAAAATCCGTGTGCTCATTGCAGATGATTCCCCCATCATATGCAAGATTCTCACAGACATGCTCGCCGCGGACGAGGATATCATGATCGCAGGAACCGCCAAGCATGGCGAGGAGGCCTTGGAAAAGCTGGAAGAGCTCAATCCAGATCTGATCATGCTGGATGCAAACATGCCGGTCATGGACGGGAGAACAGCCCTGAAACACATCATGATCAAACATCCCTGCCCCGTGATCGTCATGCGGGAAGTCCATGAAGATGCCCGGGCAGATATCCTCGATTTCCTCCGTTTCGGTGCGGTCGATTTCATCAGGAAGCCACTCAAAGGGGAAAATACCGAAGACCAGCGGGCCCGGCTCATTGAACGGGTCAGACACGCGGCCCGGGCCGATATCCGCAATTTCAAGATTGCCAAGGCTCTCAAAGTCCTTCCTGAAAAAAAGGAGGTAGCCCCCCTCGCCCCTCGGCCCTCGCCCCTCGCCCTGATCATCATCAGCTCAGGGGCCGGTGGATATGCGGATATGCTTAATCTCATTTCCCATCTGTCCCAGAATATTGACGCTTGCTTGATGGTGTTTCAGAAAATGCCCCGAGAGTTCGTGTCGCCATTGGCCGAGTATGTCAATCTGAGAAGCAGGCTTGAGATTTTGCCTCTCGCCGAGGATTCTCCTCTTGTCTCAGGACGGTGCTATATCGGATCCGCCGCGTCAGACATTCGCCTATACATGAAAAAAGACGATGACGGCAGACCGCAGAGGCTCAACAAGCTCCAAGAATCGGATGACAACAGCGAGATGACAGCGTTTGACATTCTCCTCTGCTCCGTCTCGGACGCATTTGATGGCCCCATTCTTGTCGTGCTCCTTTCCGGTGCCGATGTGGGAAATCTGGACGGGTTGCGCCGCATACGGGAGAAAAATGGCCGAATCATTGCCCAAAGACTCAACACCTGCATGGTTCCACATCCCCTGAAAGCGGCCATCCAAGCCGACTTGGTGGACAAAGAGGCGGAAGCGGATGAGATAGCGGTAAGCTGTGACCGGCAAGGGGCGAGAAGTAAGTATCCATAAATTCTTCCTGTGCCCTTTACGCCTTTTCTTTGTGCCTTTGCGCCTTTGTGTGGGACATGAAATCATGGAAAACTTCTGGCCGGGTACTTAAAGGACAGACCTGTGTACAGGACAAAAAATTGTGGTGGCAAGAAACCCGGCTTTTTTCCCAAACGGGCAGATTTCCAAACCGCCAGAAAAAGCCGGGTTTCTTTTCCCAAACGGGCAGATTTCCAAACCGTCAGAAAAAGCCGGGTTTCTTTTCCCAAACGGGCAGATTTCCAAACCGCCAGAAAAAGCCGGGTTTCTTTCCCCATTCACTTTTTTTTGTCCTGTACACAGAGGACAGACAACAAATGACAACCGACAAAATAAAAGTTCTCGTGGTTGACGACACCGCGTTTATGAGAAAGGTGATCCCCCAAGTTCTGGAGTCGGATCCCGATGTGCAAGTGGTGGGTACGGCGGAGAACGGTCAGGAGGGGCTGGAGATGATCCAGGCGATGGGGCCGGATGTGGTGACGCTCGATATTGCCATGCCAGTGATGAACGGGCTGACCGCGATCAAGCATATCATGATCAAGTCACCTGCTCCCATCGTGGTGCTGAGTTCCCTGGTCTCGGACGGTGCGGTGATCTTCGAAGCCCTGCGGCTCGGCGTGGTTGACTTCGTTCCCAAGCCGTCTGACACGGTTTTTTCGGAAACCAAGGCGACCGGACATCATATGATTGACCGCATCAAGATGGCCTGCACCATGAAACTTGGAAATGTGCGGCGGGTCCGCCTTCTCAGGAAATGGAATGTGAGGGAACGTCTAAAAAGCCTTTACAAATTCTATCCATTGGAATATGTCATTGTCATCGGCACGACCCTTGCCGGACCCAACACCGTGATCCGCCTGCTTTCAAAGCTGTCGCCCACGATTCCGGCAACGGTGGTGGTGCTTCAAGAGATATCCCCGACCATCATCTCCTCCTTTGTGAAGCAGTTCAATGAATATGTGCCGTGGAGAGTGGACGCGGCCCAAAGCGGCATCCTCTTGGAACAGGGGACCTGTTACATCGGTTCCAATGAACAACCTCTCCGCCTTGATATGAATGAAAAAGGAGAGATTTGCCTGAAAGCCGGTGGGAGCATACAATCGCCGCTGAACCTGATCTTCTCATCAGCAGCCGACACCTTCCAGCAGAACACCATCGGGGTGCTCCTGAGCGGCATCGGCGACGACGGTGCGGAAGGGCTTGGCAGAATCAAGGAGAACTCAGGCATCACCATGGCCAAAGACACCCGGTGTTGCGTCTTTCCCAACCTGACCGACAACGCCATCCGCCAAGGCGTCGTGGACATGATCATGGACGACAGCAAATTGCCGGACGCGATAGAATCGGTGATGCGTGGGGCGTGATGCGTGACCCGTGATGCGTGACCCGTGTGATGCGTGACTCGTGATGCGTGACTCGTGATGCGTGACTCGTGATGCATGATGCGTGAGAAGATGTGATTCACAACGGACCATAATCAACAATAACCAACGGACAACAACCAACTCTATGAATAAGCGAACCATCATTCCCATAGCGAGCGGCAAGGGTGGCGTGGGGAAAACCATATTTGCGGCAAATCTGGCGATCGCGCTGGCGGAGCTGGGGCATGCCACGGTGGTGGCTGACTTGGATTTGGGCGGCTCGAATCTTTACACCTGTCTAAGGATGCCGAACAAATATCCGGGAATCGGCGACTATCTCAAGGCAGGGGACATCGCATTCGGAGATCTCCCTGTGCAGACCCGTTTTCCCAATCTGAAGTTTCTCCCCGGAGACGGGAAAACGCCCTTCATGGCAAACATCTCTTATGATCAACGCTTGCTTCTGCTCAAGGAGATCAAAAGCGTCTCCGCAAGATATGTGATTCTCGATCTTGGCGCGGGAACCCTGTTCAACACGCTCAATTTTTTCGGACTGGCCTACAAGGGGATGATCATCACCACCTTTGAAACCCCCTCTGTGATGAACTTCATCATGTTTCTGAAGAACTTCATCTTCCGGGTGATCTCAAATGTGGCCCGCCACAACCCAGACATCCTCAACCTGCTGATCGCCGCCTTCCAGAAACCCATAAACTCCGAGGCCCTGACTGTCAGCCATCTGGTTCATCGCATCGCGGAGATTGATCCGAAACTGGCGAGACAGATACAAAAGACATGCGGTCGTTACCGGCCCCGTATTATTTTCAATATGGGAGACCATCCTGATGAGCTGAATATGGTGGAGAAGCTTGATCATACCCTCAGACAGGGCCTTTCTGTTGAAGCGGATCATTTCGGTTTCATATTCCATGATGACGCGGTTCGCCAGTCCGCCAAAAAAAGAGAGGTGTTGCTGTCATCATATCCCCAAAGCATCGCGACCCAGAACATCGTCCGCATCGCCAAACGCGTCACCGAGATATGGGACCGGCCCATTGAAAACAGCAGGGTTCGACTGATGGCGGATACGCAAAAGCAATATGAAAATTTGAAACTTGATGCTTGATGCTTGATGCTTGAAATTCAAGTTTCCAGTTTCAAATTTCAAGTTTCAAATTTCGAGTTTCAAATTTCAAGCGGAGGTGTTTGTGAAAGACCCAATCAAGCTCCTGATCATTGATGATTCCAAACTGATTCGCCGCGTGATCAGGAAGATTTTTGAATCAACGGATCACTTTCAGATTGTCGGAGAGGCTACGAACGGCAAAGAGGGCTTGGACATGATTCCGGAACTCAACCCGGATGTGGTCACGATGGATATCAACATGCCGGTGATGGACGGACTGACCGCGCTGAAGCACATCATGATCAAGCATCCCAGACCCACTGTGATGCTGAGCACTCTTACCGAGGAAGGGGCCACTGTGACCTTTGACGCGCTGAAATATGGGGCGGTGGATTTCATCCACAAGCCTTCCAACCAGCATCCGGAAACTATGGAAGAACAATACAACACCATCATCAAAAAGGTGACGCTTGCTGCGAGCGTTGGGATTGGCGGGTTTCGATATCTCAGAACAAAACCCAAACAGGCACAAGATGGCAACCGAGGAGAGATCAGTTGCGAGCATATCTGCACGATGGGCGCATCCCAAGGCGGTTACGGCTCGCTTCTGAAAATCATTCCCCAGTTGCAACCTGATCTCCCGGCAGCCTTTTTGGTGGTGATCCATGACGCGTCCCGGCATGTGGATGCCTTTGCCCATTACCTGAACGACAACAGCCCGCTCAACGTGAAGCGGGCGGTGGATGGGGAAGCGATTGACGCGGGGTTCTGTTACCTCGTCTCTGGAAAGCAGCATGTCACCCTGCATTCGTTTTATGGCGAATACTCCCTCGCCATCAACGCGGCCCCCTTCACGGCCGGCAAGGGCGGCATCAGCATGCTCATGTCCTCTCTGGCCGAGGTGATAAAGGCGCAGGCGGTCGGCATACTCCTTTCAGGTTCCGGTGATGACGGAATTGAAGGGCTTGCGGAGATCCAGAAGGCAGGGGGCACGGTGATTGTTCAAGATCCGAAAACCTGTCTTTACAAAGACACCCCCACAGCCGCCATTGAAACAGGCAAGGTGGATCTCGTCATCCCTGACAGTGACATCGCAGGGGTGCTTAACAAGAAATTTTCCGTCAAATGAGATTAGCTGTAAGCTGTTCGGAGCATATTGTCAGCCGGGGGATTGATTTCGTAGGAGACAAAAAATTATGAGCCTCATACAATTCAAAATTCCGGATGAGACCCTTTTGGCGTTGAAAGTTTCCCATGAACTGATCGGCGGAGAACTGCGTATGCTTGCCGCCATGAAACTGTATGAATTGGGACGACTGTCTTCCGGAGCGGCCGCCGGGCTGGCAGGGGTGCCCCGTGTCCTTTTTCTCAGCAGGCTGGCGGATTACGGAGTGGACACGTTTCGCCTGACGGAAGATCAGCTCAGAGAGGAGGCAACCCTTGTCCCGAGTGATCTGTGACACCTCTCCCATTCAGTATCTCCATCAGATCGGGATGCTGAATGTGCTACATGTCTTGGCTGGCACCATCGTCGTTCCTCCTGCTGTTGTGCGGGAGCTTGACACGGGCCGCAACCTCGGATTCGACCTGCCGGGATGGTGGATGAACTGAAGGGGTATGAGACCATCCGCCGGGAGGTGAACGTCGAGAAAGGATCCCGGCTTGATCTGGTTCTGGAAAAGGGAGAGGATCGCTGTTTTGTGGAGATCAAGAACTGTACGCTGGTGGAATACGGAATCGCCTGTTTTCCGGACGCGGTCACCTCCAGAGGTCAGAAGCACTTGAGGGAATTGTCCAGACTCGCAGACAAGGGACATCGTTGCGCCATGTTCTACCTGATCCAGCGGATGGACACCCAGATATTCAGACCCGCAGATCATATTGATCCGGTTTATGGCAGGGAACTCAGGCGGGCAGTGGATCACGGGGTTGAGATCATTGTTTGCGACGTGCGGATTGATGTTGAAGACATCCGTTTGAACAGGCGGTTGAAGTTTGAAATCTGAAGCGTGAGGCGTGAAACGTGGAGCGTGAGGAGTGAAGGGTGAAGCGTGAAACTTGGAGTTCCATGGAGGCGTTATGATTCGTTGGTTGCAAGTCACTTCGGGGCGGGGGCCGGCGGAGTGTTGTTGGGTGGTGACGCGGGTTGTCCGAGCCGTTCTTGAGGAGGCCGAGTCGCAACATCTGAACGCTCGGACCATCGAAGCGATTCCGGGTGAAAAACCGAACACCCATAAATCCGCATTGCTGGCGTTGGAAGGGGAAAAGGGGGCCGATTTTATCCGACAATGGCGGGGAACCATTCAATGGATCGGAAGAAGCCCCTTCCGGCCCCATCACAAGCGGAAGAACTGGTTTGTCGGCGTTGACAGCCTGAATCCGCCGGAGCCCCATTTGTGGTCAGAGACTGATATCAGGGTCGAAACCATGAGATCATCGGGGCCCGGAGGACAGCATCTGAACAAGACGGAATCCGGGGTCCGTGTGACCCATCTGCCCACCGGATTCAGCGCCACCGCCCAGGAGGAGCGATCCCAACATTTGAACCGAAAGCTGGCCTTGGCCCGTCTCGCCGAACGATTTCGGCAGGAAGAGGATCGGAGCAAACTCATGAAACAGCATGAGCGATGGAGCCAGCATAACAGACTCGAACGAGGGAATCCCGTGCGAGTGTATGAAGGGGAGGCGTTCAAACTGAAGTCGCATTGTGGGGCCTCCCCAAAAAGCGTTATAAGTACCCGGCCAAAAGTTTCCCGGGATTTTTCTTGGGAGGACAACTCACAAACCGTGGATGGACGCGGATGAGTCCGCCGTCTGCGTTCATCTGCGTCCATCTGCGGCTCACAATGGGAAGGTTGTCCCTCATAATGCAAACACCTGAAAACATATGGCCAAGTCCTTAATCAGAAAAAAAGATCATTATGCTCATTATCCCTTTAAGCCATGAAAGCGGTGAGGTCCAGCGTCTTCCGTACATCACGCTGGGGATTATCGTGCTCAATCTCCTGCTGTTTGTTGTCACCTCGTTTGTGGAACCGATGAGGCGGGAAGTCTTCATTGAGCAGGAGACAAAATTGACCCGATACTACACCGACCATCTCTACCTCGATATCCCCCAAGAGACATTCAGAAAGCTCTCTCCGGGAAGCCAGGCAAGGATCGCTTTTATGAAGGGACCCGACTCCCCTCCGCCGTTTCAGGAAGAAGAACTGGATGAGGAAGAATGGGAAAGACGCCAAGAGGAAGATGAGCGGATGAGGGACCTGCTGGAGGAGATGGGCGTCTCTGTTCCCTCAGCAGAAGCGGAGCGGACATCGCTGACTCAGGAGGGAAAGCAGGCCAAGCAGGCGGAATTGAACCGACATGTGGAGGACTTCGAGGCGGCTTATGAAAATATCTTCTACAGGAAATACGGATATATCCCCTCACGGGGCGGATTCCTCACCGTCATATCCTCCATGTTCCTTCATGGCGGCATCCTTCATATTCTCTTTAACATGTTCTTCCTCTACCTCTCCGGATGTCAGATCGAAGACCTGTGGGGACGGGCCGTCTTTCCGGTCTTCTACTTGGTCGCGGGAATGCTGGCTGGCTTGAGCCATGGGCTGATGGTTCCGGAAAGCGCGGCACCCTGCATCGGGGCCTCCGGGGCGGTGGCCGCGGTCATGGGCGCGTTCATGATCCGCCTCTACAAAACAAAGATATATTTCTTCTACGCGTATTTCTTCTTCACCAAATTCAGACGCGGCACATTCCACGCCCCCGCGTATGTGATGTTGCCGCTCTGGCTGGCTGAACAGTTGCTCGAAGCGTTGAAGTCTGCCGACGTGGGGAGCGGTGTCGCGTTCTGGGCGCATATCGGCGGGTTTGCCTTTGGCGCGGGTGTGGCGACGCTGTTCAAAGTGACCGGTTTTGAGGAAAAATTCATCGCGCCGGCCATTGAGAGAAAGACGAATCTCGTGGATGAAAATTTTTCATCCGGGATGGAGAAGCTGAGACAAGGCGACATGGCAGGTGCGGCCGAGGACCTCAGAAAGGCGCTGGAGAACGACCCGGACAACCCGATTGTCCACAGTGAACTGAGTAAAATTTATTGCAAACAGGGGGAAAAGAAGGGAGCGGTTTTGGAACTGAAGCGGGCCGTGAATTTGTACATGAAGCAAGGGCTTACGGAGAGCGCGGTGGATGACTATCTTGAAATCCGCTCGGCCTTCCCGGATATCGTCCTGGATCCGCTCGTACAGATGACACTCATCGAAGCCATTGAAGCACGGGAGATGTATCCTGAAGCCGCTACCGCATGTAAAAGCCTCTTCTCCCACTGCCAACGCCAAACGGAAACAAAAGACGGCCCTGAGGCGGTCCGCGCACTGACGCGCTACGGCGACATATGCCTGCATCGCCTTCAGCAGCCGCGACACGCGTTCAAAGCCTATAAAACCCTTCTTGAATCGTGCAAATACCTGACTTCGGATCAGAAAAGAAACTTGAAGGCAAAGGCGCAGGAGGCCGTGAAGGCCGCGAAGAACGGGGCGAAACAGATCACGCTGAAGCAGAAGGAACCGGCGATACAGAAAGACGCTGAAAAGACCGGATCAATTAGGAGACCGAGACCGGACATTCCGTTAAAGAAAAAGATTCGGATCATTCAGGAAGTGAGGACCCCTGAGAAATATGAGGTGAAGACCGTCGCACCGTATCAGACGAACAAAGTCCTGTCCGCGGATGGCGGGATGGATATGAAACGCCCCTCAGAGCTTCCGGTCCTGTTTCGTGATATCTTTCTCATCTGCGTGTTTGAAATTGAAAAAGGACCGAGTGTCATGTATGCGGATCTCTTTGTCGGGGGGAAAACCCGTCCGTACCGGATACTGAGCAATCGGATCATCTATTCGGAGTTCCTGAAGAAATCCACCACCAGCTCGTTTGAGAACTTCAGACTATTTATCCTGCATACGATTTCAGAAACGGATTCTGTTTATCTGGACCAAGAGACGATGACTTTCCTGAAGACCAAGAAGACCAAAGTGTTTCCGACTCCCGAAGATGTGGGCTCCCACGAGAAAAACCTGTGGAAACAACTCATGGGCGAGGTGCGGTTCCAATGTGAGATGTGTTATGAAGTCTATTGGATCGACGGAAGAAAGGTCCCCAAAAAAGGGGCGAAGACAACCTGTAAGAAATGCGGTCAGGGGGTCTTTGTTCGGCCGGCTCACTACGCATCATAACTACAAGAAGGAGCCCTTCAGCCTAACGTGATGCTGCATGGCAAACCCAATCCTTGTCGTTCTGAAGCCAGCTTCACAGTGCGCTTCAGCGTACTTGAGCTTTCAGCCGGGAGATTGATCTCCCGGCGTTGCGTGAATGAAACAGAACCAGATTTCTTTTCGGAGAGTTGCCCCATGCCAATTCAAGAATATCAAGAAGTTTCAGATACGATTCAGAGTGTGCAAGATCAGTTTGAAGAACTGGTCCTGCGAGGTCTGCGTTCAGCCGATTCAGCACATATTCAGTCACTTCGGGCCATGCAGGCGGAATTTGCCCGTATTGGTGCCGCATATCTCGCGGAACGATTGGGCGACCTGTCAAACGCTCTGGAAAATGACAACATGGACGCAGCCTCTGCATTGCTTCGGGCCCAGACATCATTGAGATTGTTTGAAAGGATTTTGACAACAGAGGCCGTCGAAAGGATATTGAGGTGACATTTTGCAACTCACCCCCACAGAACGCCAGAAATTGTTGCCACTCATGGAGAATCTTGCCCAGGCGGTGGAGGACTTGGTGGTGACTGGCTTGACTGCCGCGTCCGAGACCACCTGCAAGAAGATTCAGGTCACCTTTCATGAAGCCTCAAGGCTCAAATTGTTGCGTCTGAGTGCCACTTTACGGGTGATTGTGGAGGAACTGAATCGCTTTACGAGTCAGTCCCCCCTATTTTCAAGAAAACGGTTCTGCTTTTTCATCAATCGCGCATGGCTGATCAGCCACGGGATCGCCCGGGCTTTACGCGAAAATGATGAAGAAGAGCTGGCCCGCCTATTGTGGACACCCGGGACAACACCGTTGAGAAAAATTGAACTGGTCACGCTCGGAGTCTCCAAGAAGCTGGTTCCCGGAACCTTTTGCGCGTTTGAGTTCCGTCTCCGGACAACAAAGAAGACAACGCATTTCCCTGCCGGACACGCCCTGATGTGGTCCTGCGTTTTTCCTCTGAAAGAGCAGGATGTCCCCCCTGAGGCGTTTCTTCATTTAACCCAGCGTCAGGGATTCACGCCCAATGTCTTTCTTGAAGGCAAGGTGGTCCAACTGCAAAATCTGGCAGTGACCCAGGGACAAGGCGGGGTACAACGGGTGATACTCGGAGAGAAAAGCAAAGTGACTTCCCAACAGACATTTACGGAATGGGACACTTTTAAAACTTGGAACGTGGAAGACGTATGGCAACGTCTGCAAAATTATACGCCCGGGCCATTGGATTTGGAGGTGGAAATGCAGGAGGAGGTCATGTTGGCGCATCTCAAAATGACAGATGAAAGCGAGCGGAATGACCAATTTCTGTTTCACCTTGCGTATGAAAACGACATCCAGCTTGAGGCGGTGGTCTCCAAGGGGCCGGCAGGTGAGGTGTTACGAAAAAAGTTGAAGCGGATAAAGAAGGGAGCCAGCCTGCCGTGCATCTTCGGACTGATGCACTACGAGCGATGTCGCCTGATATTGCAGCCCTTGTCCTTCTTCACCGCCGACGGAATGGAACACCTGATGATTTCAACAGACAAGGTTGACCGTGCGGCGCTGTTGCGGACGTTGAGTTTTTAGCCTGTCCCTCAACCCTCAACCCTGTTAAGGAAAGACGTTATGACAGAAGACCGTCTGGACCCGATGGAAGATCTGGTCGGCGACCTGTTCGTGGACTGGCATGACGAGCTGCGGATGTGCCGGGAGTGGGTCGAAAGGATCCCCCGCTGGCATCTCAACAGCTTCGCGTTTGTCGGACGCCGGCGCACGGGAAAGACCGCCATCCTGGTGAAGTTCTTCAACGAGCTCTTCCACACCCAGGACCGGGTGATTCCGGTGTTCATCTCCTTTGCCCGCTATCTGGGACGAAGGGAGCGCCACAAGCTTGTCGATGCGTTCCGGCTTCGTCATATGAGTCGATTCGAAGTCGAACCCCGACTTTTGAGGCAGCCGAACAGTGTCTCGATTTCCCAATGTTTGGCGTGGTCCTCCAAGGCCCCCTCCGGCTCCCATGCATCAAACCTCACGCATCAGAATCTCAATGCTCTTCTCCTGCCCGATCATCTTGACGAAGTTCCCGAGCCTCGGCCCCCGGTCCTGCCCGATGAAGACGAGATAGATGAGCTTGAAGAACTCACCCGGCTTCCTATTGTTCTCCCGTGCGATCTCATAGACCGCATTATGGATATCCTCTGCTGAGGACTCGGTGCGAAGGCGTTCCACAAACAGATTCAGGAGAGGCCTCTCCTCCTCGGAAAGCGTCACGTCATGCTTTTTTGCCAAGAAGAAATCATTGTGGAACCTCGCGGCCTTTTCGATCATCTCATTCATAAAGCCGCTCTCCATATCTTCCGCTGTCAGATCCTTCTGCGTGGAGAGGTAGTTCTTTATCAGGGACGGGTCATCCGATTTGAGCGCGGTCATCAGGTTGCATATCAGCATGTAGCTGATATGCGGAAAGACCTTCTCCTTTGCCCGAAACCGCGTGACAAAGTTGAATTCATGCTCCTTCACCTCCGGATTCGCGTGATACCCCGCGGAAAGGGCGATCACGTCATCCACATACGACGGGATGATGTTGAAGGAGAGCTCCTTTGCCTTTCTGGGCCGGCGGTACATGAGCAGACAAAGCGACTCCGGGGTCCCGTATCGTGTCCACTCCTCCACGGTCAGGCCCTTCCCCTTTGACTTTGATATCTTGGCACCGCTTTCGTCCAGAAACATCTCGTAGAACATGTTCTCCGGTTCCCTGACCCGGAATATCTGATTCATGATCCGCTTGCCGATCTTGAAGGACTCGATGAGATCCTTGCCGTACAGCTCGTAGTCAACCCCCAGGGCGTACCATCTCATGGGCCAGTCCACCCGCCATGTCATCTTCCCATGTCCCCTGAACGCGGTCTGTGAGCCCTCAAATCCGCATCCCTGAAGCGCGCCGTGAGCTTTTGTGCATGCGTATTGAACGGTGTGGTCATCCAAGTTGACATCCTTGACCCGAGTGGTAAGGACGCTTCCGCATGACTCACAGATCGGGAAGAAGGGATACCAGTCCTTCAAGGTCTCCTTGGACAAGGTGGGCGCGATGATCTTCTCCAGTTGGCTGCAATTCTCCAGCAATATCCGGATGGCGTCATCAAACGCACCACTTTCATAGCATTCCTTTGATGATCTGAACTCGTACGCCATCTCCATCCGCTTCAGCATCTCCTCCAGTTTGCCGTTCATGTGCCCGGAAAACGACTCGCATTCGCCGTAGGGATCCGGGATCGCGGAGACCGGCTTCCCGAGATGCTCATTGAGCCATTCCGGCATATCTTCGGGAACCTTTCGCAGGCCGTCCAGATCATCCGAGAATACGATCAGTTTCGTCTGAAACCCGGCCTCCTTCAGCGCGTTGATGATGAATTCGGTACGAACCACCTCACCAAATGTCCCGATATGCGGAAATCCTGAAGGGCCAAAACCGGTCTCAAACGTATAGACATGATCTGCGTTGTAGTCATACCGCTTTAATATCTTGTTCGCCTCCCCATACGGCCAAAGTTTCTTCTCCTGAATCTCCGTGTTTGTCCCGGGGGATGTGGGTTCTGCTTCCAATGGCTTGTCTCCCATGTAAATCAGGTAAGGGGCAAGCGGCGAGCGGCCTGCGGCCTTCGGGTTCCCCGCCTGTCCGATTTTCATCCGTGCGTGTGTCGTCGGCGAGGCCGACGTCATGGTTTCTCCCATGTAAACGAAAGTTGAAACTTGAAAATCAAAGCTCGAAAATTCCTCACGCTCGGTTCGGATTGACAAATCCGAATCGCCACCTCCGCCGGATTTGTCAATCCGCCGTGAGCGGACAGGGCTTCTCGGCCACAGCGCATGAGGCTCTCGCGATGTGAAAAAACTGACTTAGACGCATAGTTCTTTCCAGACCTTCACGCACCCTCCTCCAACTTCTGCGGGTCAGACCGATATGGGTCCGGGGTAGTTCCTCTATCTTCATTATGTTCCTTTCCTGATGCCGGAGTGCAAAGCTTGCTTTGTGCGTCTCCAGACCCCATTCACTCCGGAGTGCAAAGCTTGCTTTGTGCGTCTCCCAGACCCCATTCACTCCGGAGTGCAAAGCTTGCTTTGTGCGTCTCCAGACCCCATTCACTCCGGAGTGCAAAGCTTGCTTTGTGCGTTTCCATTCACTCCGGAGTGCAAAGCTTGCTTTGTGCGTCTCCGATTCACGCACAAGGCAAAGCCTTGCACTCCCACAAATTTCAAATTTCACAAAATAAACAAAAACGCTCTCAAGACCTCAAAATAGTCATCCGTCTCAAACTGCACGGTATGCGCCTCTTTCAGGCTGACTCCGGGGAAAAAGGAGGCTCGAAAGGCTTTTGCATGCGTGTCGAACCCGACTTCAACCGAAAAGTGATCCGGCAGTCGGATCCGGCAGGCTGGCTTTTTCTCCTTGACCGTCCTTTCAACCTCATGCCGGATCCTTTCCACAGCAAGTTTCGGATGAATGCTGAGGGTTGATCCGCCCATTCCCCGCATCACAGGGACGGTGGTGATCTCAGGGTTGAGCGATTCCGCTTCCCTGCAAACGCCCTCATCCCCGGAGAGGAACACCAGCGGCACATCCACAGACGCGGCGGTGTAGGCATATAAGAGAAACTCCGACGCATATCGCTCGTTGATCTTGACATGCGTGATTCCTCTCGCCATGGTATGGGCCAAGGGACTACCGTCCGAGCCGGCCCGGGAGTGATACCCGATCATAATGGCCCCATGAAAGGCATGATCCAACTCCTGGACCATAGAAAACGGATGACCGCTCCATCCCCGGATCAGCCGGACCTCCCGAGGCAGTTTCGACGCGATGATGTTTCTGCCTGTGTCGTGCGCGTCCTTGACCCATATCTCTGTGGCCCCGGCATTCAAAGCCCCTTCACACGCGGCAACCACTTCGGCGGTCATCTGCTCCCTGAACTCATTGTAGTCCGGTTTTTCCTTCTCCGTCTCATCCCAGTGGGTGACGCCTGTGACCCCTTCAATGTCTGCGCTGATATAAATTTTCATTTTGCCCTCTTTTCTTTTGAAATTTGGGCATCCTTCATTTAAGCTGGAAAGTTTCCTTTTCCAGCCACCGCCTGTCGCTGGTCCACGCGATTCCATGCCTTTCGAGATAGGCCAGGGTGTTCTTGAAGAAGCCGCTCACGGAGAAGACGAACAGCACGGCCTTGCCGACATCCTCAAGCCTCATCAGCTCACCGGCCTTCTCCCGGAATTCCCTCGCCTCGCTCACGCTGAACTTCGCCTTCCGGTTCTTCACCTCGCCGATGAGGGAGAACTCATCCTCCGCCGCCCGTGCGAAGATGTCCACTTGGATCCCCCGCTGATGCATCGGCGACGCGGACCAGGACCAGACCGTCCGGTACTCCGCAAACCTGAAGTCGTCCGGCAGATTCTCCATCATGCCCCTGAAATATTCCTGATTTCCGTGCGCCCTGTACCTGAGGTTGTCAATGATCAGGTACTCGGCGAACTTCCCCCTGCAATGGCCGTATTCCCCACGGAGCCGTTTGTTGTTCCGTTGCAGGCCTTCGGCCAGCCTTTTGTATTCGTCCGTCACGTCCTTCGGATCAAAGGCCTCGATCTCGTCGGCATACACGCCCCGGAACACCTTGTCGAAGATGTTGTCCGGAACCCCCCGGTAATAGAAGTTGCCCCTCCCCTGCTCGATGATGTCGGCCCTCACCAGGATCTTCAGCTTCCTCTCGAGGGCCGAGTCGCTCATTGTGAGTCCCAGCCTCTCCCTCAGCTCATCGCGGGTCACCTCCCTCTCCCGATGTTTCGACAGGTAAAGGACGATGCGTTTTGCGTGGACATCGTTCGACTCCGTCATCGCATGGCCGGCGTATTCCATCCATGTCCCCCTGATCCCCCCCTCCCTGTCAAGGGTTTCAAACTCGAGCGTCCCGAGCACCCCCCTCTCCGTGGACAGATCCCTTCCCGGACATTTGGAGCGGAACAGGGAGGCGATGTAGAAGGGGTTCCCCTCGGTGATCCCCGCGATCAGCGGCACGGTCTCCGCCGACACCGGGACATTCTCCAAGTGGGAATACTTCAGGATCATCTCGGCCGCCTCATCCTCGGGGATGTTCCCAAGGTAATGGAACTGGAACCTCCCGGGAAGCATTTTGAGGATATCCCGGGCCAGCCAGCCGACCCAGCTCCCGGCCACCAGCAGCGGTGCGTTCTTGTACTCCGCCGTCCCGAGATAGCTGCCGGCAAGGTTGCGGATCCGTCCGGTGCAGGCCTTGTCTCTGAAGATGAACCGGTTGATGAATTGGAACTCGTCTATGATCTGGAGAATCTTCTCATCATAATGCTCGGCGGTCATTCGCGGGGCATCCCTGACGATGTTCCAGAGATTGTCAACAAAATCCGCTTTTATCGTCTCCTGAACATCCTCGATCACGTCGGCGAGATAGCCGAGCCCCTCCTTTTTCGCCGCCTTCGCCGCACGGGCCAAATTCCCCTTCGAATGACTGAGGTATTCCCGCTTCCGGGTTTTGAAGGCGAGATACTGATAGACGAACGTGAGAAGGAACTCCACGCTGAAGTTGACCAGCCACTGGTCCGTCTCCCTGATCTCGAAATAGAACGGGACCACCCCGTCGTCCTTGTGGAAGGTGATGTTGAACAGCCTCTGGAGCAGGGCGGTCTTCCCGGTCTTTCTCCGGGAGAGGATCGCCGTGCTCATGGATATCTCCTCCCTTATCCGGTCAGCCCAGTTCAGGAAGTAGGCGAGATCCTTCTTCCTGCCGGTGAAGAGTTCGGGATTGCCGATTCTTTCTTTCAGATATGTCTGCATGGTTTCATCTCCCATGTAAATCAAATTTAGTTTCTGCAATGTTTGTTGCTTGGTTTGTTGTTGCTGTAGGGTTCAGGTTTGTTTGTTGCCGTCATGTTGGTGCCTGCCATTTTTTTTTGTCGATTGTCGGATGTGGCGAAAACTTTTGTCCAGTTTTTTGGCAGA
>JAOZRQ010000836.1 GCA_029940115.1 Desulfobacterales bacterium | reverse complement strand
CCGGAGTTCAGAGATTGTCCGGAGTTCAGAGTTTACTCTGTGCGGATCCCCGGACACTCACAGAGTGAACTCTGAACTCCGGGCTGACAGGACTCACAGAGTGAACTCTGAACTCCGGACTGACAGGACTCACAGAGTGAACTCTGAACTCCGGGCTGACAGGACTCACAGAGTAAACTCTGAACTCCGGACTGACACTCATGAGAATGTCACCAGCATCGACCCCGCGACCCCCATGAGGATGGCGGCCGCTCGTCGGCGGTTGATGGATTCGCGGAGAAAAATGGCCGCGAATATGAATATGAAAATGTTGCTGGTCTGGTTCAATGCCGCGACAACAGAGACTTGGGCGAACTTCATGCCGGCCAGCCAGAAGATAAATGTGAGATAGGCCCCCACGAAGGAGCCGGCCAGCGAATATTTCCAGCCTTCCCGCGGGGCAAGCGTGGCCATGATGCAACGCCGTTTCGGATGCAGCGCGATCACCATCCCGAGCACGATCATGCCGCCGATCAGGCGGACTTCGCTCAACCAGAGCAACGGCAGACGATCCAGCAGCGGCTTGACCAGCATGAGGCTGACCGCCAACATCGCGAGGGAGGACACACCGTAGAAGATGCCCAAGAGAAGATTTCGGCGGGGGATCATGTCGCTCCCCTTTCTGCTCGTGGCGGTCAGCACCGCGGAGAGGATGATGATCACACCGAGAACCTGCAAAACGGTCAGACTCTCCCCGAGCCACAGGACAGACAGGCCGATGACAAAGGGACTGTACAGGCAGTCTATGATCGCGGAGAGGGATGCGCCCAGCAGGTTCAGGCTTTTGAAAAAGAAGGTGTCCGTGATCCCAATCCCAATCGCGCCGCTTGCCAGAATCAGCAGAAAATCCCTCAGAGGAACCGGTGGCAACAAGGTTTCGCCGAAAAGATGCATGGTCGGCAAAATCAGGACCATGGCCAGCACATTCTTGAAAATGTTCAGGGCAATCGGATGAACGGTCTCCCCGCTTTTTTTGAACAGCACCACGCCCCATGCCCATGTGATCGCGGTGAGCAGGGCGAAGATTTCCCCGATGTATGGTATCGAATCGCTCATGTCAGTTCTCCATGGAGCCGGTCGCCGCAGAAGATATAGACCCCTCCCGCCTTGGCAAGGCAGGCGAGTGTCATGTTGAGTTGGGACGCGAGTTCCACAGCCAAGGCGGTGGGACGGGAGACCGCGAGGATAATCGGAATCCGGGCTCTGGCCGCCTTCTGGACCAACTCATAGCTGATGCGGGAGGAGAGGACCAGCAGGGAGACTTCGGGAAGTCTCCGTTTTAGAAAGAGCTTTCCGATGGCCTTGTCCAAGGCATTGTGGCGTCCCACATCCTCTGCCACGGACAACACCCGGGCCGATGAGTCGCAGAGCGCGGCCGCATGGGACGCGCGGGTCTCGTCGCGCAGGGGCTGATGATGGGGGAGCGCGTTCAGCGCGTTCAGGGCCATGTTGAGTTCCATGGCCCGGTCATCTTCGATGGGATGAATGCGCTGATACAGCTCCGCCACGATCTCCTTGCCGCAGAGTCCACAGCTCGTCTGGCTGACAAATTCCCGCCGTTCAAGGTATTCCGGGATCTTTTCCGGTCTCGACTTCTCCAGCGTGACCGCGACGACATTGGTATCTGATCCGTCGCAAAACGCGAGGGATGCCAGATCATCCGGATCATCCGCAATGCCTTCCCCGAGACAGAAGCCTGCGACATGGGCGATCTCATCCCCTGACGTACGCATGACCACAGAATAGGGTTTCCCCTGGATCCGTATGGAGAGCGGCTCCTCCCCGACAAGGCGGTGGGAGACCGATTCTTCCGAGCCTTTATCCTTGTGAATGGCCGGATGGGTGGTGAATCTGTTCAATGGAAGACCTCTGGGTTATGGGTTCTGAACCGGCGGATTTGTCAATCCGCCGGGAGCCAAAAGATGATCCGCCGGGAGCCAAAAAGTTTGTGGTTCCGCCTTCAGGCGGTGTGACACCGCCGAGAGGCGGA
>JAOZRQ010000029.1:5915-24702 GCA_029940115.1 Desulfobacterales bacterium | reverse complement strand
TGTTGGAGAAATATGTCGAGACCGCCAATTCCCTTGAAGCAAAGGCATTGAAGAAGGCGGCTATGGAACTCTCCGGAAAAATGGTGGTGATGACAGGCCCCTACGAAATTGATGAGACCGGAAAGCAGTTGCAGATGCCCATGATCGTCACCCAAGCCCAGAAGGTGAAGGGAAAGCCGAAACTGGTGCTCCTCCATCCCGAAGAGGTGGCCACAGGGGATGTGGTTTACCCGATTCCCGGGTGGGATAAGCGGTGAAAGCGCAGATACTGCTTTCTGGTTGCTCGGCTTCTGGCTACTGGTCTCTGACTGGCTACTAGTCTCCGATCTCTGGCAACCAGCATCCAGCATTAAAAACTTGAACATCGAGTAAAAAGATAAGGAGTATTGTCATGAAAAAGAAATACCTGTTTATTGTGGCCGCGGTAATACTGACCATAGTGCCGCAGAGCCTTGCCGGAGAGACCCTTAAAATGGGATTCGGGAATGCCTTGCCCCCTTTTGTCATTCCCAAAACCAATGAGGGTATCCTCATTGATATGATAAAGGAGACCCTGGAGCCGGAGGGGTATGCGGTAAAACCCTTTTATTTTCCCTATGCCAGACGACTGGAAGCGTATAAAAAGGGAAAGGTTGATGTTGTGTGTGATGTGAAGCCCCACATGATGACGGAAAAGAAACTCGGGCTTGAAGGAAGCCTCTCTGACATTGCTTATGCTTATGAGAACATCGCCATCTCTTTGAAGAAAAACGGGTATAAGTTCTCCAAGATAAGCGACTTGGCCGAATACAGCCTTCTCTCTTGGCAGGGGGCCAAAGTGATGCTGGGCGGAGAATATGCCGAGATGGCCGATAAAAACAAGCGATACAGGGAAGTCGCGGATCAGAAGACGCAGGTCAAAATGCTCTTCATGGGCAGAGAGGATGTCATCCAGATGGACAGGCTGATCTTCAGCTATTTCCGTAACAGAGCGGCCCAGGAAGGGAAAATAGATGTCAGCCAGCCGATTGACATCTTTCCGTTGTTCGGCAAAAGCGAGAATGGTTTCTTGTTCAGGGATAAAAATGTGCAGACGCTCTTCAACAGGAATTTCAGGAAGCTGAAGGAGAGCGGGAAATACGACCAGATCGTGGACAAATACACCAAGAAGTAATCTGAGACTGGTTTCTGGGTTCTCCCTCCGACGCTCCCGCCGGATCGACAAATCCGGCGGGAACCGAGCGGTCCGAGCCGTCGACGCGGCAGGGTTTCAGACATGTTGAGCAGACTTTTCCCCTCCAACGCTCCCGCCGGGTTGACAAATCCGGCGGGAACCGAGCGGTCCGAGCCGTCGACGCGGCAGGGTTTCAGACATGTTGAGCAGACTTTTCCCCTCCAACGCTCCCGCCGGATTGACAAATCCGGCGGGAACAGGCTCGGATTTGCCAATCGTTCGACTGAGCTCACGCCGAAGTCCGAACCGAGCGGCGACGGGGTTTTCAGATATGCTGAGTATTACAGGAATGGATAGGTAAAAATGTTATGAATCAGAATGTCTTGACACGCAGATTCGGAATTTCGGCGATCACCTCTTTTTATAACGGCCTGATTGTCTTTGTGCTTTTGGCCATCGCCGGTATCGCGCTTCTCAGATTCGAATCAGGTCTGATCGAGTACATCGTCACTGAATATACGCGAAAAATGGAGAAATCTGTTGAGGAACAGGGGAAAATCCAGGGAAAGTCATTTATGGACGCGCTTGCTGTGAACGCTGAAATCGTTGCCGGTGTTTCAGCCGAATATTTATACAACATGGAAGAAGGGAGGCTGAAAACGTCACTCCGATATCTTATAAACATCCCTGAAATACAGGCCGTGGAAGTTCTTGATGCAAATGATCGGCCGTTCGTCGCCATCTGGAAGGCCCCTGAGATCGGTGTGGGTGAAGCGATCCCGAAGGATCTGAACTTTGCTGAAAATCAGTCCTTTCAGACCGATGCTTATTATGAAGAGGAAAAAATGGGCAAAATCCGGATTTATTATACCGATGCCCTGATGGTCGAGAATCTTCGTCGTCTCACGGAAGAAGGCCGTGCGGAAATCTCCGCATTTCAGAAAGTCCTGAACAAACGCATTTACAAGGCCCTTCTCGTACAGACAGCGGCCATCATAATTATCGTCATACTGCTGATCATAGCGATCTCTGTCTGTCTCAGAATCATCGCGATCAGGCCTGTGAAACAGATCATAGAGGTGCTTGAAGCAAGTTCGAAAAAGTTCGGCCGCGTGTTCGGCAGCATCTTGGCCGGCAACCAGTTGCTGGCCCGGAGAACTTCGGAACAGACAACAGCAATAGATGAAATAACGTCGTCAATGAGAGAAAATTTCGGTATGCTCACCCAGAATGCGGAAAATGCGAATCAGGTCAGTCATTTTGTCGAACAGGTCAACCGATTGTTTGAAAACGCAAGTTCATCCATGACCGAACTGACCCGTTCAATGGAAGATATCTCCAAGGCGAGCCAAGAGACTTACAAAATTGTCAAAACCATTGATGGGATCGCCTTTCAAACCAATTTGCTGGCATTGAACGCGGCAATCGAATCTGCCAGAGCGGGCCAAGCCGGCGCGGGGTTTGCCGTGGTGGCAGACGAGATAAGAAGGCTTGCGATGCGTGTCTCAGTTGAGGCAAAGAACACATCCGCCCTGATCGAAGACACAGTGAGCCAAATCAGGAATGGCGCAACTTTGTTGACAAAGACCAATGAGACCTTCAAAGAACTTGCCGGCAGATCCACAGAAATCAGCGGGCTGATCAGAGAAATCGCTTCAGCTTCTGATGAGCAGACCCGGCGATTGGAACAGATAAATAACGCGACTGTGAAAATAAACCGGATAACCCGTGAAAACGCGGCCAGCGCAAAAGAATCCGCGGATTCCGCGCTTGAAATGAGTGTTCAGACCGATCAGGTGAAAGCAATCGTAGTCAATCTGAATACGATTATTTCCGGGAAAGGAAAAGTAAAAATTAACCGATAACCTGATTGGCGGTCGCGCCAATCACTGAAAAGTACGGGAAGATGCTGGTCATCTGGTCGGCCGCGTCAGATGCCATCTATGAGCAGGGATACAAGCATGTGGTTTCGGCCACAGAGACGCCGGTCTCCCTCATGCCCAAGCCTGAAATCGAACATATGGCCATCATCCATGAGCCGTTTCCGGCCGGACTGGCCCACCATGCCAAACGGATTGCCGGCTTTGCACTCCGGAGGTCAAAGAGAGGAGGAACAACATGCGAATCTGGCTCAAGGAAAGAATCGGAACCCCCGAACTGTTCACCGGCAGGAAGGGGGAGCTGACCTACTTCCTGAACTGGATTGAACGGATAAGACGGGAGATATCCATGAGCACGGCCATCCTCTCCAGGAGGAAGACCGGGAAGACCGCGATCCTGCAAAGGCTGTACAACATCACGTTCCACAGGGATGCGGGGATCGTGCCGTTCTATTTTGAGATCAGGGAGGCGGACCAGTGGCTCGGCGACCTCTGCGAGGAGTTCCTCCTCACCTTCGTCTATCAGTTCATCGCGTTCGGAACCCGGAAGGCGGAATACTTGGAATCCGTGCAGATGGGAACCCTCCGGGACGCCGCGGCCGTGGCCCGGAGGGAGGGGTTCGAATATCTGGAGATGCTGACGGAGCGAGCCGTCTCACTGAGCGACGAGGGAAAGACGGACCGCCTGTGGAACATGGTGAGGGAGACCCCCCGGGCCGTCGCCGGGCATTATGATCTGAGTGTGCTTCAGATCATTGACGAGTTCCAGTTCCTCAACCGCCACGTTTACAGGGACAAGGCATGCACGAACAAGATGGCCGACCTTGCTGGCAGCTACCTGCACACAGCCGAGTACAAGAACGCGCCGCTGCTGGTCTCCGGGAACTGGGTGGGGTGGCTTGCGGACGATCTGCGGCACATGCTTCCGGGAAGGTTCCAGTTCCATTACCTCGAGAGCCTTCCCGAGGACGAGACGGTTGACATGATCCTCAGATACTCGCATCTGGAGGGAATTCCCGTGGCCGAGGGGATCGTCCCCCTGATGGCCGGGCTGACCGAGGGGAATCCGTTCTACGTCACCGCCCTGTTCCGTTCCAAATGTCCGGGAAGGGATCTCACGTCGGAGAAGGGTCTTCTGGGGACACTGGAGTTCGAGACCCTTCAGAAGGAGGGGACCATCCGGGGTGTCTGGATGGAATACGCGGGCTATGCCATGAGGAAGGCCAACAGCAGGAACGCGAAACGCATCGTGCTGCATCTCTGCAGGCACCGGGAGAGGGAGGTGACCCGGGAGGAGCTGGGAAGGGAGCTGAACCTCGAGATGGACGACTCGGAACTGGAGGGGAGGCTGGAGGTCATCGTGAAGGCCGACATCATCGAGCAGGGCCGGAGCAACTTCTATTACAGGGGGGTCCGGGACAACATCTTCGACAAGGTGTTCCGGGGCGTCTACGCGGATGAGATTGAGGGCTTTGATCCGAAGGAGATAACAGACGAATACAAAACCCTGTATGAGACGCTGAAAAGGGAGAACAGACGGCTGATGGGGGAGTACAGTCACTACAGGGGCAAGTTCGCGGAGTATCTGATCATCGACAAGCTGAGGAGACATGCCTGTGCAAACAACCGGGTGTTCCTCGGCATGGCCGAGAACCTGCCGGCCGACTTCGGGTTCGCCGAGTATGAGACCGTGTGGTCCTACTCGGCCTCGCCGATCCATAAGCGGGACATCCAGATCGACATCCTCGCCGTCGCGGCCGATCCGAACGACTACTCCTTGGTCGGAGAGGTGAAAAACCGGAAGTCCAAGTTTTCCGTGAAGGAGGCGCGGGAGTTTTTGAAAAAGGCCGGGGAACTGGAAAAGCTTGAAGGCATCGGCAAATCTGTGCTGTTTGTCTTCTCCGTGAACGGATTTTACAAAAACACCTTGGAATATCTTGAAAAGCACAAAATCGCTTGGAGTTCCGATCAGCGGTGGCTCAAGGCGCCCAAGAGAATAAAGCTTTAGGACCCACTCCGGAGTTCAACGGGCTGACCCAAAGCGCGTCCCAGGTCTCCCCAAAAAGCGTTATAATCAGCAAGTTTACATTTATGGAAACCAGATATGCGTGACACCATACGGACATTCATCGCCACCCCGCTTCCTGAACAGGTGGTCTCCTTTATCAGGGAACTTCAGAGGGAGATAAAATCCTATGGACTCAACGTAAAGTGGGTCCGTCCCGAAAACATCCACATCACCCTCAAGTTCTTGGGGGAGATTGACAAGGCCGATGTGGGGCGGATCGGCGAGGCCATGGCTGGGGCTGTCAAGGGAAGCCATCCCGTTTCACTTGCCGGCAAAGGCATTGGGGTCTTTCCGGGAATCAAACGGCCCCGGGTGATTTGGCTCGGGCTCAGAGGGGAGACCTTTCCGCTGATTGAACTTCAGAAGCGGGTGGATGCCGCGTTGGAAGATATCGGTTTTCCAAAGGAAGGGAGACCCTTCAAGGCCCATCTGACCCTTTCCCGTGTGAAGGGAAAGGTGGATTCAAAAAAACTCCTTGACATCATGAAGAAATTCGGAGATGCTGAATCTGAATCATTTGTCGCGGACCAGATCATCCTGTTCAAAAGCGACCTGAGACCGACCAGCGCGGTTTATACAAGACTGGTGACAGCGGATTTGGGGAGCCCGTGAACTTATACTTGAACTTAAACGTGAACGTGAACGTGAACTTGAACGTGAACTTAAACGTGAACTTGAACTTGAACTTGAACTTGAACTTATACTTGAACTTATACTTGAACTACTTGAACTTGCCCGCTAACGTCTTGGTTCAAGTTCACGTTCACGTTCACGTTCACGTTCACGCTCAAAGGGACAACAGACCACAAACAGATGGCAACAGACCACATATTCGGTGAAACCCGTCGAATCTGCCCCTCATGCTCGGTTCGGACTTCGGCGTGAGCTCAGACTTCGGCGAGCTCAGTCGAGCCGTCGAACGATTGCCAAATCCGAACCGCCGGATTTGTCAATCCGGCGGCAGCGAGTCTCCCCTCTCATGCTCGGTTATGCCCTTTGATGAAAGAAACAAAAAAATAAGAACGGTAAAAAACAATGCAACTGACAATAAATGTATCCGAAATAGTTCCGAACGAAAAGATTGTGCGACTGATTACGAAAATAGAAGAAATTTTTGTAAAAGAAGGCGTATCCTGCGAAGTTCGAAAAAAGATGCCGGCATATGACGATCCGTGGGACAATCTTGACATTGACGAAATCGCTGTTGACACCGGAATCAAAGATTTTGCCGAGAACCATGATCACTATCTTTACGGAGCGGAGAAACGCTCATGAAACCTGTTTTTGTTGACACATCGGCTCTGATTGCTCTCGGAAACAGGAGAGATGCCTTCCATCAGCAGGCTGTCAGAATAAGGAACGAACTGAGGCGGTCCCGGAAAAAATTTGTGACCACGAATGCCGTTTTGCTTGAATTCGGAAATGCTTTCAGCAAGGTCAGCCTCAGACCCGCTGCTGTAAAAATAATAGAAGCTGTCAGAACTTCGGAGAAATGGAAATGGGTCAACACAGATGAAGCCCTGACAGAACGGGGGTTTCAGAGATTCAGACAGATGAATGACAAAGAGTGGGGTTTTGTAGACTGCATCAGCATGATTGTGGCGGAAGACTTTGGAATTACCGAAATATTCACAACAGATCATCATTTTGAGCAGGCGGGCTTCACAATTTTGCTGAAAAAATGAGGACAGTCAAAACCGGTTGAACATGAACACACGGGCATAACCCGGCGTTATAGCGGACGGGCGGACGGGCGGGGCGCATCGGAAAACCCCGCCCGCTGAACTCTGCGTTCGGATTGCCAAATCCGAACCTCCGCCGGATTTGTCAATCCGGCGGCAATGAATTGCCGGGCTGTTCTCACAAGTCCCTCCGGGACAATTCCCCGAACTTGCAAATGCGCCCGGATAAGACTTGTCAGCAACCATCGGCCCCCTTGCAACGGACCACCGACAACAAACCACAACCAACAACCAACGGACAACAGGCAAAATGACAGATACAGAAAATCAGACCAGCTATGACGAAGTTCCGTATGGCAGTCATGCGTTCGCCCAGAGTCATCCAGACCGCCTGGCCACCATCGGCCGCCTGTTCGGCATGACCCCGATGCCAGTCACGAAGTGCCGTGTGCTTGAACTCGGATGCGCCAGTGGCGGCAATCTGACCCCCATGGCCGTCTGCCTGCCAGAGAGCGAATTTGTCGGCGTGGACCTCTCGGCGCGGCAAGTGGAGGAGGGGAACCAGACCATTCGGGAACTCGGCCTTGAGAACATCCGCATCGAACACGCCAGCATCCTGGATGTGGACGCGTCTTATGGGACCTTTGATTATATCATCAGCCACGGCGTGTTCTCGTGGGTGCCCCCCGACGTCCAAGAGAAGATCCTGGCCGTCGCCACCGCCAATCTCGCACCGCAGGGGATCGTCTATATCAGCTACAACACCTATCCCGGATGGCATATGCGGGAGATGTTGCGCCATATGATGCTGTATCATATCAAGCAGTTCAAGGGAACCCGGCAGCGGATTGACCAAGCCAAGGCCCTGATAGACTTCCTGGCGCGCTACGTTCCCACAGAGAACAATTCTTACGGTCTGTTGCTGAAAAACGAGCTGGAACTGATCAACCGCACCGCGGATTGGTATCTTTTTCACGACCATCTCGAAGAGGTGAATGACCCGATCTATTTCCACCAGTTTGCTGAACGGGCCGGCGCGCACGGACTGCAATATCTCGGAGAATCGGATTTCGGAACCATGCTGGCCAGCAGGTTGCCAAAGGAGGCCGCGGAGACATTGACGAAGATCAACAAGAACATCATCGCCACGGAACAGTACATGGACTTTCTCCGAAACCGTCATTTCCGACAAACCCTCTTGTGCCACAGGAACATACCCCTCAAACGGAATCTGGGCCCCGGGGATATCAACACCCTGTTGCTGGCCTCACCTGCCCGGCTGGATGCCGGAGACCCACCCGGCAGGAAGATGGATTTTTCGCCGGGTGTCCAGCAGACCTTCCGCACCCCCAAGGGGCAGAACATCACCACAAACCGCCCCCTGACCAAGGCGGCGATGATGGTGCTCATCGAGAACTGGCCGCGTTCCGTTGATTTCAACACCTTGTTCAACAAGGCCATCCAACGGATGGATCATGACCCGGCCTTGCAAGGGAAACCGGTGCAGCGTGAGCCCCATTTCCTTGCAACGGACATGCTTCAGAGCTATATTGTCAACGTGGTGGAGTTGCGTACCTGGCAGGGTGGTTTTGTCACGGCAATAAGCGAGCGGCCAAAGGTCAGTCCGCTGGCGGCCTATCAGAGCAGAAAGGGGACATCGGTGGTGAACCTTCGCCATGAACAGGTCCCCCTTGATCCGCTGGCGCAATACCTGGCTTCCGCGCTGGACGGCACCCGGGACCGCGCGGCACAGTTCGCGTATTTGGGTGAACTGATCAAAAGCGGCAAACTGGCCGCCCAACAGGATAACCAGCCAATATCCGATCCTGAGGCGATTCGGGCGTTTTTGGAAAAGGACATCAACCAGCGGCTGGCCTATCTGGCGCGGGCCGCGTTGCTTGTGGCTTGAGGGAAGGATGAAAGGAGGATGAATGAGTACATCAGACAAGGACCGGGCGGTGAAGACCGCCATGGATCAGATAGAACGCCAATTCGGAAAGGGTTCCATCATGAAGCTGGGGAGCAAGCCGATTGTGGATATCCCCGTCATACCCACCGGCTCTCTCTCACTTGACAAAGCACTAGGCATCGGCGGGGTACCCCGGGGCAGGGTCACGGAGATTTTCGGTCCCGAGGCGTCGGGCAAGACGACCCTCGCGCTCCATGTGGTGGCCCAAGCCCAGCAACGGAAAGGGATTGCCGCGTTTGTCGACGCGGAGCATGCCCTCGACACTGTGTATGCGAAAAAACTGGGGATCAACTGTGACGAGCTTCTGATCTCCCAGCCGGATACCGGGGAACAGGCCTTGGAAATCACGGAGATGCTGGTCCGAAGCGGCGCGATAGACGTCATCGTCATAGACTCGGTGGCCGCGCTGGTCCCCCGGGCCGAGATCGAGGGGGAAATGGGAGACGCACACATGGGCCTCCAAGCCAGGCTCATGTCCCAGGCATTGCGAAAGCTGACCGGAGCCATCGGAAAGACCATGACCGCGGTGATCTTCATCAACCAGATCCGCATGAAGATCGGCATCGTGTTCGGCTCTCCTGAAACCACCACCGGCGGAAACGCCCTCAAATTCTACTCTTCCATGCGGCTGGAGATCCGAGGGAAGGGCGCGATCAAGGAAGGCCAAGAGATCGTCGGGAACCGGACAAAGGTGCGGGTGGTCAAGAACAAGATGGCCCCGCCATTCCGGGAGGCTGAGTTCGACATCACCTACGGCGAAGGGATCTCCCGTACCGGGGATCTGCTGGACATGGGCGTCGAAGTCGGCATCATTGACAAAAGTGGGTCCTGGTATTCCTATGAAGGCGAACGAATCGGCCAAGGCCGGGAAAATGTGAAGAAATACTTCCAGGAGAATCCCGCCAAATATGAAACCGCGCTTGCCAAGGTCAGAGGGGGCATGGGGATCGACAAAAAACCGGAAGAAGCCCCGGCAAAATCAGCTCAGAGCAATTACGCATCCAAAACAACAGCAAAGGGAAAGAAAGAGGACGAATGACTCAGGCGTGAGGCGTGAAACGTGAAACGTGGGGCGTGAAACGTGAGGCGTGAAACGTGGGGCGTGGAACGTGGGGCGTGAAACGTGGGGCGTGAAACGTGGGGCGTGAAACGTGAGGCGTGAATCGTGGGGCGTGAAACGTGGGGCGTGAGGCGTGAAACGTGAGGCGTGAAACGTGGGCGTGAAACGTGAGGCGTAGTTGAGCATTGCTCCTCACGCATCACGCATCACGCCTCACGCCTCACGCATCACCCTGAGGAAACATCGGCAAAGGCGACTTTTCCCAGATCCAGCGGTTATGTTGCCACTTGGATGAATTGATCTCCAAGCGGGACAAATGCGGGAATAAGCAGAAACGGAAATCGCTGACCAAGGCGGTCCGCCGGATGCAAGGAAAGATTGGGAACCTGATAACCGAGCTTCACTTCAAGACTGCAAAATTTCTTGCCGACAATTTCGGCGTGATTCTGCTTCCGACTTTCGAGACGAGTCAGATGACATCAAAAGCCGGGCGCAAGATCAGGAAAAAAACTGTCCGGATGATGCTCACCTTCACGCATTACCAGTTCAAGCAAATTCTGAAGTGGAAGGCATCCCTAACCGGCAGATCAGTTGTGGATTGTTGCGAAGCATACACCAGCAAGACACATCCGCAGACCGGTGAGATCAGGAATGTTGGTGGTGCGAAGTGGATAAGGCTTACAGACAGATCAAGAGCAGATCGGGATATAGTCGGCGCTCGCAACATTTTGTTGCGGGCTTTGGTAGATTCACCCGCTGATTTTATCAGCGCAGTTAATGATTGTTAAAAACCATTAAGAAAAAAGGATCGGATCGGATCGGTTGATTATGACAGGGAACGAGATACGCAGACAATTTCTTGACTATTTTGAAAAACGTCATCATCAGGTGGTCCGGAGTTCCTCTCTGGTTCCACAGGATGATCCGACGTTGCTCTTTACCAATGCCGGAATGGTGCAGTTCAAGCGCACCTTTTTGGGCGAGGAGAAGAGAGGCTATGTCCGGGCAGCCACATCTCAGAAATGTGTCCGTGCAGGCGGGAAGCACAACGACTTGGAGAATGTCGGCTACACCGCGAGGCATCACACCTTTTTCGAGATGCTCGGCAATTTCTCCTTTGGAGACTACTTCAAGGAGAAGGCCATTGAGTTTGCCTGGGATCTGATGACCAATGGATATGGTCTGCCGGCTGACAAACTCTGGATATCCATCTATCTGGACGACGACGAGGCGCATAATCTCTGGCACAGGAATACCGGGGTGCCGGAGGATCGGATTGTCAGATTTGGGGAAAAGGACAATTTCTGGGCCATGGGGGAGACCGGTCCTTGCGGGCCCTGCTCCGAAATCCATCTGGACCGGGGAGAGGCCTTCGGATGCGGCCAGCCGGACTGCAAGATCGGGTGTGAATGCGACCGGTTCCTCGAAATCTGGAATCTGGTGTTCATGCAGTTCAACCGGGATGAATCCGGCAAGATGACCCCGCTCCCCAAGCCGAGCATTGACACCGGCATGGGGCTTGAGCGGGTGGTCTCGGTGCTTCAGGATGTCGGCACCAATTTCGACACCGACCTGATGCTTCCGATTATCCGAAAGGCCGAATATCTTTCGGAGAAGAGGCTCGGAGAGTCGGCTGAGGCGGATGTGGCCATGAAGGTGATCGCCGATCACAGCCGGGCTGCCGCGTTCCTCATCGGTGACGGGGTGCTCCCCTCCAACGAGGGGAGGGGATATGTGCTTCGGCGGATCATGCGCCGGGCCATCCGCTACGGCCGGAACATTGGCTTGGCAAAGCCGTTTCTCCATGAAACCGCAGGGGTCGTGTTCGACATCATGAAGCCGGCGTATCCGGAGCTTTCAGAAGGTGCCGCGTTCATCACCAACGTGATAAGAAACGAGGAGATCCGTTTTTCAGAGACCTTGGACACCGGTCTGAGGCTCCTGAACGACACCCTTTCGGAGATGAAGGAGAAAGGGGAGAAGGAGGTTCCCGGCGGGGTGATCTTCAAGCTCTACGACACTTACGGGTTTCCGGTGGACATTGTCCGGGATGTGGTCCGGGACAAAGAGATGACTCTGGACATGAACGGGTTTGATGAGAACATGGACCGGCAACGGGAGCAATCCCGCTCCGTCACGACCTTTTCCAAGATCAGCGACGCATACAAGCAGCTCTCGGCCACGGGCGTCAAGCCCAAGTTCGTGGGCTATGACAAGCTGCACTACGATGCAACGGTACTTCTGCTGGTGGAGAATGACCAAGCGGTTGAGGCGGCTTCCGCGGGGAAAACGGTCAAGGTGGTGACCCAAGCCACCCCCTTCTATGGAGAGTCCGGCGGACAGATGGGAGACACCGGACGGATCACGGGCCCTGATCTGGATATGGTGGTCTCCGACACCATCAAGGACCCGACCGGCCTGATCATCCACAAGGGGAAGATCGTCTCAGGACGCGTGAAGAAGGGGGAGAGTGTCACCCTCACGGTTGACACCACCACAAGGGACGCGACTGCGTGCAACCACACCGCGACCCATATCCTCCACTACGCGTTGCGCAAGGTGCTGGGAGATCATGTGAAGCAGGCCGGCTCCATGGTGGCGTCGGAGAGGCTCCGCTTCGACTTCACCCATTTCTCCCAAGTGGAACCCGAAGCACTCGACCGGATCGAGACCCTTGTGAACGAGCGAATCCGGGAGAATGTCTCGGTCCAGAAAATGGAGATGGACGCGGAGGAGGCCTTCAAATCCGGCGCGACCGCGCTCTTTGAGGAGAAGTACGGGGACCGGGTGAGGGTGATCTCCCTTGCCGATTTCAGCAAGGAACTCTGCGGCGGCACCCATACCCGCAACACCGGCGACATCGGCTTCTTCAAGATCGTGGGCGAGTCGAGCGTGGCCTCCGGCGTGAGAAGAATCGAAGCCCTGACCGGATCGGACGCGGTGGCCCATGTGCAACATGCGTCAAAGATTCTCCGTGACACGGCCAATCTGCTCAGAGACAAACCGGATGCGGTGGTGCGACGGCTTGAGAAGACCCTTGCGTCCCAAAAGTCCCTTGAGAAAGAGGTGGAGCGGATCAAGGCAAAGCTGGCCGCCATGTCCGCGGACCGCTTTGAGATCAAGATCATAAAGGGCGTCAAGGTGCTTGCCAAAAAGGTCTCGGTGGACACCCCCGCCGCGCTCAGGGAACTGGCGGACCAATTCCGGGACAAGATCGGATCAGGGGTCGTGGTCCTCGGAAGCGCATCAGAAGGGAAGGCCCTGCTGATTGCGGTGGTGACCAAGGATCTCACCGACCGGTTCCACGCGGGGAACATCATCAAACAGGTCGCCGCCGTCGTCGGCGGCAGCGGCGGCGGAAGACCCGACATGGCCCAAGCCGGCGGGACCTATCCGGAAAAATTGGATGCGGCCATGGAGAATGTGTATGCGATCGTAGAGACTTCGGCGTGAGCTCAGTTGAACGCTCACGCCGAAGTCCGAGCCGGAGCATGAAGGGGGTACGGACTTAAAAAGTGATGTACTACCAAGTTTTAAGGAGACTTCCAAGAATAAATATACCAAGGGGCGTTTCCCAGTTTGCCTTTAGGCGGTGTCGCACCGCCTAAAGGCGGAACTGCAAACTGCCGGTATGCTCTTTTTCGGAAATCTCCCTCTTCCATGCGACATTCCATCCTTCGTCTTATGCGGTCCTCAATCGCCTCACTCACAAGTGAGGCCGGGTTTCTTTGCCCGGCACGAGTCCAAGTTCAAGTCTAAGTCCAAGTCCAAGTTCTCTCTGAGTGATCACTTCCTTCATGTCAGAGATTCGGATTCTGTGACAAACATGCATTGATCACAAATCAGGACAGGACGGATGTCAGGCGGAAAGGTGGGAACACGTCACAGGGTGTTTGTCGGATTGGTCTATGACGGGAAGGGCATGGAGGTCAATGACTGCATTTTGGACACTGGCTCCGCAACCACCGCGATGGACATTGACCTGGTTGATAAATATCAGGTTTTCATGAAGGGTCGTATTCTCGTTCCATACTCATCACAGGCGGCTGTCAAGGCATGTGGGGCATCTTGCACCAAACCTGTTGACCTGCAAAATCGGACCAAATTTTTCACTGCCGACTTGCATCTGCGTTCTCTGCCCAATTTGGGATAAGCCTCCTGCTCATTCACCTTGTTCCCATCCAGAAAATAAATCCATGTCTCTATGTTGCGCTTGGGAACCACAAGAGCCACCTCCTCACCATCGACTCGGAATGGCACCCGTTGCAAATTGCATGCCGCCTCAAATTCATCAATCCGTTCCCGCACCTCCTCGATCACTGCGATGAGGGCGGAAGCCGCCTTCTGCCGTCGTTGTCTGTAAATTTTGAGTTCTTTTGGGAAATTTTCCCGCACCCATTGTTCGGCGGAGCCTCCTTTCGAAGGGCTTTTTTCCACCCGCATCTCCCTTGTGTTCCAGCCCATTCCCTTGAGAAATCGCCTCACAAAGGCCTCATGCTGGGAATCCTCACAGAGAAGCACGATTTTCACGCGTCGTCGGCTCATTCCCACCCCCGGGCGATCTGTTCGGAAAGCCTGAGTCCCTTGTCGAAAATCGTGGACAACCGCTGCACCCCGTCTATGACATCCCATACGCCATCTTCCCGCTGATACACAAAGATGGACGGTATGGGAATGCCGATCAGAAGGGATTCGATGAACCGGCTTTTCTGTGACGGTTTCCACCTGAAAAACCTCTGGAATTCTGGATGCAGATCAAGCTCGTTGTCAGTGTAAAGGTTATTCAACGCAGAGGTCTGGGTCTGCAAAAAACATTTGCATTTCGGTTGAGAATCTGGCAGAATGGACATTTTGGCTTGTGGACCATGGACATGCCTTTGAGACACATGGAGCGGAAACCAAGAACGGAGAGAGAGGACTGCAAGCACGGCACAGGGGCAATGAATGGCCTGACAATCAGGCAGGCCCCCTGAGATCATCGCCATTCCCGAAGGCTTGGGCAGAACTGGCCCACTGCCCATCCTTGCCTTGATTGGGAGGCATGAGTGTGAGCTTGGGGGATGGGTTGCCTGTCCGTGCCCCTGCCCGAAATGGGCGGAGGCACGGGAATCCTCATGGATTGGGGGTTTTTGGAAGGTGTCTGAAACTCTGCCCATGCCCATCTGAAAACATATGGCCAGGCACCTGTCAGTTTGTGAAAGAAATGCAAACTGGAAAGTCGCCCCGGCAATTCCAATTTTGGCCGCAAATGGATTTTGATGAGGCCGCAATGTGTCGGAATTGCGTTTGTCCAAACCATCTGTGGGATTTTTTCAAAATTGTTGAAACGAGGCAAGAGGAGAGGAAGTCATGAGACCAAGCGATTCTTACATGATTGAGAGAATTGTCAGACTGTCCGAGGAATATGGCGCAAATTGCCTGATCCTGTTCGGCAGCTATGCCGAAACCCCATTGACTGCGAGGGACATCGACTTGGCATGTGATGGCATTCAGGGCTGGAAGCTGTACGAGTTTGCGGGACAGATTGAAAACGAGCTGGGTGTTCCGACAGACATCGTTCCGCTGAACCCTCCGAACAGACTCACCCGTCTGATTGAAGGCAGGGGGAAGGTGCCTTGTGACTCCAATTTTGCATAGTTGATATTGTTGGCATAGCTTTTCAACTGGTTGACGACGATGACTTCAACAATGACGACGGTCCGGACTTGCACGGAGATGAGGGGGAGGATGTCGGAAGCCCCTCCACAGACCCCATATCCGACAGTGACAGCGGGGATGAGAACATATTTGCATACGCCCATGTCCGTCCCACATACGACATCGGAGGAAACGGTGACGTGCCGTTCGTCCTGAACTCGCCTGATGAGGAGAGGGAGACGCAGAGGCTCATTGGCACTTACCAGTTTGAGAACGACGGCACGGAGACGGACAGGGACTTCTGGACGGCATATCTGTTGGGTGCCTACCAGCCAACGACAGCCAGGGATGGTGATCCAAACTCCGAAGTTGCCGCGGTTGGCTGCGTTGACGACATAAACGGAAAGGGAATCAGCCTGTTTTCGGAGACCCACGCAGGAGAGCAGGATGGCGAGAACGCCCATCGCACATACGCCCATGAACTCGGACACCTGTTTTTCGGCTCCCATGATCCCGAACACGGCCATGACGGTGGCATCATGGACAGTCCCCCGTCCGACGACAGATTTACCGATGTGACATTACGAAAGATCAGAAACATTGATCATCCCTAAGGGCAAAATCATTTTTTAGGAGGTTCAGCCATGAAAATCATTAAATTTCTCGGATCAGTTCTTCTCATATTTGCAACGATAAGCTGTTCACAGACGATCCCTCTGGCCGCGACAGGCAAAGAGGTCAGGTCACCTTCCGGCCTGACAACACAACTGAGCTCGGACAGGGACACCTGTCTTCCGGGTGAGCCGGTCACACTCACACTTCGGGTGGGAAACCGGACATCATCCCCAATCCTTGTTTACAGAGCCTTCAAAGTCTCTTACGGCAGGGTGTGGGTCCGGATCGCTTCGGAAGACGGACCTTACAAACTATATCTCGGATCAGGCTTCGGCACGGCAGACGGCACATTTCAGTTGAACCCGATGAAACCCGGAGAGGAGATGACAGTTTCGTTCAGGGTGCTGTATCATCATGTCTCAAAGGCATCTGAGGAGTTGCCGGCCAATTACGCCTTCGGCAGCCCAGGCACATATTCCGTGAAGGCCACGCTTTACAACATTGTCCCCGGGCATCGCCGCATCCACACGGAACCGATAAGAATCCGGATTGCGGAACCGGAAGGAACGGACGAGACAGTGTGGAATCTTTTGCAAACAAAAGGTGCCGCGTACTTTCTTCACAGGGGCTGGCCCCTCAGCGCTGACGAGGGCATGGCCGAGGAGTTTGAACGGATCATCGCCCGTTATCCTGACAGCACCTACACGCCGCACATACAGGAAACTCTGGACAGGTTCCGCTCCCGGAAGAGGAAGGGCAGGTCATCCCGACCGATGAAAGCCGATATCGTCGAGGCCGGCGGCCAGACATTCATGGTCAGGACTGTGCCGGGCGGCGGAGGACGGTCCGGGAAATCACACACGCAGAAGGACATTGATGAAATCGTGAGGCTGACTGATTCGTGGGTGGCGGCATACAATGCCGGCGATCTGTCCCGGATGATGCGGCACGTCACCCTGAGAAGTCTCAACCGTGAGCAGTGGGACCGAGGCTCCGAGTGGGAACGTAAACAGGTGGTCAGGGACTACCGCTGAATCTTCTCGGACACGGGACGGCCCGTCTCCGTCAGAATCGTCCGCCTCACCTTCAAAGAGAAAGGCGAGGCGACGGCGGACCTTGCAGTGATCTGCGAACAGCATCCGAAAACAAATCCGTTCCGAACGGCGAGATATGCAAAAGACAAAGACGGTGTCTGGAGGACTGCGAGCCCGGCATTCTAAGCCGACATCGGCTCGGACGGAAAGCAGCCTGCATTGCCGACGGAAAAGAGGCGGCTGAATCTTCAGCCGCCTTTTTGTTTCGTCTCACTCGTCGGTTTGCACCGTTGTGCGATCCGGCCAATCCTCAGAGGCAATGGTCTCCCCTTGTTCCGTATTTTCAAACAAGGTATCAAATTCAACCCGGAGTTCTGCCAGTTCTGTTTTCTGGGCATCGGTCAGTTCCGTCACAATCCCGCCGAGCACAGTGGCCCGGTGGTAACTGATTTCCGCGTCAACCTCATACAAATCCCCCGTGAATTCCGTAACCGCGCTTTTATCCAGCCCGGTGGCCCCGTCAGGCAGGTCCTTGTCCAGAAGACGTTTGAACGCTTTTATCAGAACGAAACGCTTGTATCCGTAAGCGTCAACCAGTTCGGCCTGGGTGTTTGCCATATCCACCAGTTTCTGAACTTGGTCCTCGGTCAGGATTGTCAGGACAGCGTCTGATATTCTGCCTGCAAATTCCGTGTTGTGCCCGAATCCGTTTGGCGCGATGTCACGCCAATACTGGGAGCAGGAGCAGGACCCTTAAGAGTCGCCCCTCATCCTTCAGCCTTTCTTCAGTCTGATGGCCTTTGTCTTTACTCCCCATACGAAAAATTTTATCCATTCAAAGCCGAATTTCATGAGTTCTTGTTCGTCATTTTTGATTTTTTTGAGACGCGCTGCTTTGACTTTGTAACGCTTCAGAAAACTGCTCTCAAAGACAAACTCCCGAAAACGGTCAATGTTGTAGGCGGCCATGAAGGCCATCTTCCCGCGGGGGCCGTCAGGACCTTCCTTTCCCCAAGGGTCAGTCTGAAACAGGCGTCTCACTTCGGCCCATCGGGATGTCATCTGACAATATGAACGCGCATCCTGATCCTCATCCCATGTTTCGATGGTCCATGTTTTGTCTTCGTGCTGACCTAGGCAGAAATCAGGGGGTCTGAAAAAGTGAATCGGTTTTGGCTTCTTTGCATTCTCATCATAAAGGGAACCCCGCTCCACAGGAAAGCTGCGGCAGGTGTCGGGCCGGTCTGGATAGACTGAACAGCCTTGGTCTGTCAAAAAAGGACAGGTTTTCTCATCGTTCTCCGCCATTCGCAGAAGCACTTCCGGAAAGTGACTGGACGGGCGCAGAACAATATCCACATATTGATCAACAAACTGATCCGATGTGATGCCCAACCGTTGTTTCAGACGAAGCAGATCGTAGGGATACAAAAAAAGATTCAGATTCCGGCAACACCAATTGAAGCAGGAGAGTCCCGGATGACAGTGGAATGAAAAGGTGTCACCCTCTTCAAGGCGTATGCCGGATATCTGATCCATGTTTTCAGGGGCGATGTGTTTCATTTTGTTCCCGGTTCTCGGTTCTGGGTCCTCGCCTTCGGCTCTGCCAAAATTTCATTTTGGCACTCCGGATGGCTTGACTCGCCTTCGGCTCTGCCAAAATTTCATTTTGGCACTCCGGATGGCTTG
>JAOZRQ010000029.1:0-5815 GCA_029940115.1 Desulfobacterales bacterium | reverse complement strand
TCCGGATGGCTTGACTCTCGCCTTCGGCTCTGCCAAAATTTCATTTTGGCACTCCTCCGCGTTCAAATAGGAGGCGTCTGAGTTCCAACTTGTTGATATGATTCATCAAACCCCAGACCCCAGTTTCAAATCTCTATCTTCCGCCATTTGATCAAATTTATGACAATGATTCCGACAAAGAATGCGGCTCCCATATTTGTTGTGGCAAAGCCGATGCCTGCGATGAGAAGGGAGACAAAGAGCTCCTTTCTTTCAATCACATCCCTGATCATCAGGGCCAGTTCAAGCCCAGCAAAGAGAAGAAGGATCCCCAAGACCGCATTGGGTATGGCCGAGAGACAGGAGATGCCAATTCTGCCGAATGCCAAGGCAATGATCAGAAATAGAAGGCCGATCATCAGATTTGACCCGCCAGTCCTCGCACCGAACCGGTAATGGGCCGCAAGTCCGCCCGCGCCGTGACATACCGGCATTCCCCCGATCGCGCCGATGATCAGGTTCACAAGGCCCATGCTGGTGGCAAATGCCCGATAGGTTGCCTTCCCGGTACTGGCTTCTTTGCCGAAAAGGGTGCAACATGTGTCCGCGGTACCCATGACCGCGTTGCCCAAGGTCAGGGGAATCTGTGGGATGACAAGAAGAAACAGGGCATTGACGAATTCCTCCACTGACGGCTTGCAGAGTTGGACAGGTGTGGGGCCCAGCTCAAGGCCGGCACCCGCCATCGCACCGAACAGGATGCCGACCCCCCAGCCTGCGGAGACCACCACAAGGGCTGCGGGGAAGCGTCTGCTGGAGAGCAACAAAAGGGTGAGCAGGCCGGCGATGATGCCGATGATGAGATTCACCGGGATGCCCAGCAAGGAGACGACACCCGCCTGATGGAGAAATATCTCCGGTCTGAGGACAAACCCGATGCCCTTATGAATCAGAATCAATCCAAGCCCCAGCTGGATCCCGCGCATGATCGCCCTTTCAAAGAATCTCGCAAGCCAGTCTATCAGGCCCGTCAATGCCATCAGCAACAAGAGCAGACCGAAAATCATGCCGGCAGCCCCCATGATCGGCAGGGATATTTTGTCCGGGTACGCGATGGCAATGGCGGAGACCACTTTCAGGGGCTGGACAGGTATGGGAAGCTTGTAATAGAGGCCACAGGCGACATAAAAGAGTCCTGTCATCATCAGCACCGTTGTGACACTCAGCCCGGTAATCATCACCAAGGCCACCGAAAGCGGGATCAGTGTCCCAAGATCTCCCAACGAGCCTGCAAACTCAACCCTGTCAAATTTGTATGATCCGATCTGCATATTTCCCTGCCCGTTCCCGTGCCCCTTGCTCGTCCCCGTGCCCGTCGTTTCCCTGTGCCCGTGCCCAGTCGGGCACGGGAACGGGCAGGGGCACGGGCAGGGAAATTATTTAGTGGGGTAGAACCCCATACGCATCAAGTTAAGGAATGGCCTGCTTCCCGAACCCCTGTCCGGCGCGGCCTTGCCGTCTCGCTCCGTCACGGTCCGCCGTTCCGGGATGTCAGCAAAGACAGGGGTGCGCGTTCTTAGCTTGATGCGTATGGGGTAGAACTGGGGTGATGAAAATCAGCTTTTTGGATCATTTCCGACCGATCCCATCCCTGTCCCCGTCCTGTCCCGGATGAGGGCCATCCGTCCCTCACAATCGCTGTATTATAGGCCAAGCCGTAAGGGCCGTGTCCCAGAGGAATCGCGTAACATTTGCCGTTCTCTGTGTAAAAGTCGGACATCTGAAGGACCGGATAAACCTTGGTGTGATTTGGAATGTTCTTCAGTTCCAGAGGCAGAACCAATCGGTGTTTGATCAGCCGAAATCGCTCATCTTTGTAAACATAGTGATCCGATATGATCATGTCCGCCTTGCCTGCACGAAGCCCGGGAAAGAAGTCGTCGGTCCCGTGGACATATGTGAGTTCCAGCTTCAGGTCAACACCAAACTTCTGCTTTGTCAGGTTGATCAACTTCTGCTGATGCGCCTCCGTGAGAACCCCTTCCCATGTGAGTATCCGCAATGTCTCCGCGGAAACCGAAGATATCAAATGAACATTCAAGTTCACGTTCACGTTCACGTTCAGGTTCACTGGCAGGCGGCCTCCCCGAAAAGCGTTATAATCATAAAAGAATCCAATGTACCATAACTCCATATGAATGTTAAACGATATTTCAAATTATGATGTGAAAACATTTTCTGTCACTCTTGGAACCCCATCCATTAGTGCAAACCCATCATTCCTGCACTCCCTGCGACAACAACCCAACATGAAGGTTACGGACAACAGGCCACTGACAATCCACTTGCAAATCAGCACAAAATACCATAAAATATCATCTGTAGGGGACGGTTTGGATATGCTCAACTCCCCCAATCCATGACAAGGTCAAGAAAATGGAAGCGGAAACAGAAATCTTTTTTGGTGACAGCCACCTTGCCAGCGTTGTGGAATTTTTTCTTGATCTCTACAAACGCCAATTGGAAGCTTCGGAATCAGCAGTGTCGGACATTCTGCCAGTGAAATCCCATGCGGAGAGTCCGGACACCATCTATGAATTTCATGTGGAGAATGATGAAAAAAAGACTTCAAGGCGCATGACCATCGCGACACTGGGCGAGGGCAGCGGCAGCAAGAGCAAGTGCTTCAAGGTGGCATATGACAATCTGATTGTGGTCAAAATTCCCCCTTCTTCCATCACAAACTTTGCGGAGTACATCAGAAATATCCGGGCAGAAGGCCGCATCGCGCTGAATCTCGCGCCGGAGATAGAATATGTCGCGCCCGGGGTGACCGCGATCCTGAAGAAAATCAAGGGATTTTCAGATGCTGAAGCCTTCTCCCCTGAAGCACTTGAGAAGCGATATGTGAAATGGCTGGTGAAAAACCAGGATTACCAAGACTATTTGAAGATCGGGGAATCCTTTGTCTTCTTCATGGATCTGTCCAAAAATTCCTTCCTCTCTTATGTGGTTGACGAGATGCATGACAAAAGAGCATTTAAGAACAGAGTCCAAGAGGAGATCATGGAGGCCCGCAATCTTTTGTGGGATGTCCTTGAGTTTGAAGGGAAATATGGGGGGGAGAATCTTTCAATCTTTTTTGACATGAACAGAATCTATTCGGATTATGAGACGAAAATCAGAAAAGCGCTGAAAAAATATGAGGACCCGGTGGTGCTCTCCCCTTATGAGAAACAGAAATGGTTTTTGCATCATCTGGCCGAAAAAAAGATGGAAGATCGCAAAGCGCATCTGCCTCCCCAATGTGCCAAGGATCTGAGCATGGCGCTCAGAATGATCACGAAGGAGAACAAAAGGGAGATCGCCGCTTACAAGAGAGCCGTTCAGAAATATATCACGGAGACCACGTTTGCCCAGAATCGGGCCAAAATGTCAGGCATCATCATAAACATCATTGATCTGCTGGCCTCGTTGAAGGAGAGGGGAGTGGCCATACGGGATCTGAAGCCGGACAATTTGTTTGTGGTGGGAGATTCGGAACGGTCTGCTGAAGATTATTCACTGGGGCTGATTGACTTTGAGACATCCGTAAGCTTCAAAAAGACCTGTGCTTCCAGTCCGGGTGCATCGATACCCGCGGAAAGGCTCAAACAGCCATTGCTGGCCGGCACCCCGTCTTATGCCACGCCTTCCCACCTGTTCAAAAATCAGGTGATCAAAGAGACTTTGGGCGATTTGACCCGCATTTTATGTCTTCAGGACTGGCAGGCGGCCATCGGCATGATTTACAATGTGGTCACAGGCGAGTGTCTGTTCAAACATACCCGGCGATTGCTGTCCAAAATATCAGGTGACGCGCGGGAGGCGATCAGGAACGGAGAACCGATGGCTGACATATTCAAGCAGAGCAGCCGCATGTTCTGGGCCAGCGCGGCGGATGAGTTCACAGAGAGGACAGAGGCAAGAAAAGAGCGCCTTGAGTCTGTGGAAATCTATGTTCCTGAGAAGGCACAGAAGATGCTTCTGAGAGAGATTCTCAAGGAGAGGGAGCATACCGTCAAAAAAATCCGAAAATATGTCCTGTCTCAGGTCATGTTCAGCAAAAACAAAGACCGAAAGAGTCTGATCCGGAGTTCCCTTGAGAAGATCGTCCGATACCGGACAAAGCTGGAAAAGGGTGGGATACCGGAAACCCCGCTGGAAATCAGAAAGAAGATCGTCAACTGGTTGCAAGGCTTGGAGGAGTTGAAATTGCAATCGGAAAGAGAGGAGCGGTGGACAACCCTGTTAAAACGGTCCAAGCCGAGGACGTCGGCTTATGAATTGTTGGAATTGATGTTCACCCTCGTTTTGAAATCCATGTACAAGGAAGAATGGGGGACCCTCTCCGGCAACCGACAAATTGCCCCACCTGACGAAGCGGATGACTCAGGCGAGACGACCATTGTGTATGAAGACACCATTACTTTTGAAGAATGAGCGCCTTGCGAATTGCGGGCGCACGGTCTGTTCATCCAAATGGGAAAGTTGGATTCCTTACCCTGATCATCAGAGGCAGAGGCAATCTTTTTCACCTGATCACGAGTGGCAGTTGTTGCTGCCGACACAGGGCAAGGGCTTTGGCCCTCAAGTTTAAACAAAGGGGCCAGTTCCCATCACAATCTGAAAATTGACGCCATGAAAGCCCCAAATTCTGCCACATGAGACTCAGAAACCAACTTTTTTAGATGTCACTTAGAGCTGAAACTTTTGCTTGACAATGACAACCATCGTCATTAATAATAAGGTCTTTTTGGGAAGCCAGATGTTCATTGGATATCCCCAAACATGCCCATGAATGTGCCCGTGAAACCTGAAACATGCCCATGAAAAGAAACTAAGTTCTTTCAAAAAGCTTAATTTCTCGCTCGGACAAACATGGGAAGAAACCCGGCTTTTTCCTGATTATAACGGACTTTATAACGGACTTAGGGAGGCCTGTGCCCGTTCATGTTCATGAACAACGGGCACGTTCACATTTTTTTGAGCTGGAAAGTTTGTAGTTCCGCCTTCAGGCGGAACTACAAACTAACCACTTTCAGGCAAAATGAAGGATCTCCTCAAATGCTCTATATATTTTAAGGATAAAATCATGCCCCAAGCAAAAAATGTGGAAGAGTTCATTGCCACACAAAGGATCGCGATCGCGTCCAATCCGGATTGCGGGACCTCTCATTACAATCTTGCAGTGGCCCTGATGGGTCAGAAAAAATATGACGAGGCAGAAGAGGAATTTCAAGAGGCTGTCAATTGCAGCCCCAATCTTGCCGAAGCCTATGTCCATCTGGGCGGTTTATGTCTGCAACGGGGGGACTTGGAAGGATGTCTCTCATACAACAAGCAGGCGATCCACTCACGGGCCGGATTTGCCGAAGGGTACGGGAACATCGGGTTTGTCCATATGCAGATGGGCAATGTGGATGAGGCGATCCCCGCGCTGGAAAAGGCGGTGAGATGGAATCTCAACTTCGTCCAAGCTTATGCCACCTTGGCGAACGCGTACTTGATGAAGGGAATGAACGATGAATGCATTGAAACCAATCTGAAGGTTCTCGAGTTGGAGCCTGATTTTGCGGTGGCCCACAACAACTTGGCCATCGCGTATCTTGAAAAGGGACTGAACGAACTGGCGGTGAAACACTGTGACAAGGCGGTTGAACTCGGCTATGAGGTGGCGCCGCAGATTCTGGAGGAGGTCAAGAGTCACAGAAGGGTGACTGAATAACTTACCCAATTCGCCCTGCCGATACAGGGAAGGGGCTGATTCGGTTCCATAAATGGCGACGATAAATCC
>JAOZRQ010000346.1 GCA_029940115.1 Desulfobacterales bacterium | reverse complement strand
CCTGCCGGATTGCCAAATCCGGCAGGCCCCCACACGCCGAAGTCCGAACCGAGCGAGGAGAGAATGCTTTTGCCGGATTGCCAAATCCGGCCAAAAATTTAAACCAAGAGGTTGTCATGCAGAATCCGATCCCCCTTGTGATTGCCACACGAAACAAAGGCAAAACATCAGAGATAAGGGAACTTTTGAAAGATTTTCCGATTGAAATAAAGAATCTGGATGATTTCGGCCCCATTCCCGAGGCAAAGGAGGATGGGGAGACCTTTGATGAAAACGCGTACAAAAAATCAAGCCTTGCGGCAAGGGTTCTGGGATTGCCCGCGCTGGCGGATGACTCCGGACTTTTGGTGGAGGCCCTTGACGGCAAGCCCGGGGTGCATTCTGCCCGTTATGCGGGGGAGAATGCCACCGATGCGGACCGGTGCGCCGGCATCTTGCAACAGATGGAAGGCAGAACCGACCGGAAGGCCGCGTTTGAATGCGTCATCTCCATCGCGGTCCCCACAGGCCCAGCCCTTACTTATGAGGCCCGCTGTGAGGGACTGATCGCCGAATCGCCGGCCGGCTCAGGCGGGTTCGGATATGATCCAATTTTCCATTACCCCCCCCTAGGAAAGACATTTGCAGAAATGATCCCCAAAGAGAAGAATCGGGTCAGCCACAGGGGAAAAGCGTTCAAGGATCTCCAAGATGAATTTGACAAGGTGCTGACTTGGATCCGCATGCATCTACCGGTTCAGGAAAAATTCGAGTGTGAGCATCACTAACTGGGGCGTTTTCCGGTTTTGTCATTCCTGCGAAAGCAGGAATCCATAGCTGACGAAAGGTGGATTCTTGCTTTGTCATTCCTGCGAAAGCAGGAATCCACAGATCAGATGACGAAAAGTGAATTCCTGCTTTCGCAGGAATGACAGGCGTCTGAAAGCGAGACTGGGTGTCTTTGTGAAAAATGACGCGATGTGCAACTTTTGTCATTCACCAGGGTCTCCCGCCATAATTTTTTTAATTCTGCGACATTGCCTGTCACAAACAGCCATGTTGGAGGGATTCGAGTGATGATGCCACATAGACCCCTGTCTCAAGCCAAATGGTCCACGGCACGATTGTCGAAAGGTGTCCGGACAAGGCATTCGTCAGGCCATGTCATGGTCTGATTTGGCTGTTTATCATGAGAATGGCGCGTCTCCGGGTGTGACGCACTGTCTGCCGGATTGACTGGCCAGACATGCGGCCGGAATCCGAGAGGGCCGGTCGGACGTCACTGTGGATCATCCCAAGGCATCTGTCATGCCATTCTCCCATTTGTTGAGAGTTCAAGGCAGGGAGTGATGTCAGTCTGGAAAAAATAATGGCAAGAAGTTCCTATCATTCCTGCGAAAGCAGGAATCCACAGCTTAGTAGGGATACACACATTAGCCTTAAAATCGGCTATCACTCCGCATATTATAGTGAACGCCCATTCATGTGGACTATTGAAAAACAGTGGAGACTTCGCAACCTCTCTAACTCAAAAAAAAATAGCCATCAATGGCGTATTGTCAAGTTTTGTATTTCTGGTTGTTCTTGGCTGTGAGTTCTCTATGAAAAAAGGAGAACGTCATGATGGAAATGATAAAGACGGTGTTCACCACCGCTGAAAAGAGCCCTCGTTTCAGCATCTCATTCATCGGCATTGCTGTTATTGGCCTTGTTGTCTATGGGGCCTGTCAGGTTGCTGATGTTTCGGATGAGGCTTTTCTGGCTTATGCCAGAAACGTCGCTCTGCCTGTCGTGGTGGCGGTGGTTGCAATTGTGATTCTCACGATTATGCGGCACCCAAATCTTAAACGATTCCCGAGCCGAGTGGCTTCGGGATGGTTCAAACAATCAAAGCCCAGTCTCAGTATTTCACAATTTGCTTGGTTCGGATTGCCAAATCCGAACCGTTCCCGCCGGATTTGGCAATCCGGCGGGAGCACCCGAATCAAAATTGTGAACTACTGAGTCTGACCCTTCCTATAAGCAGGGTCGCAGTGAAATGGAGAAAATTTCATGTTAGAAAAGAAAAAAGGTGTGGATATCGTTATCGAGATTTCCGGCATCACCACCGTCGAGGCCGCAAAAAAGCTTTTTGAAGAGAGGCTGGACACGGAACATCTCTCCAGAATAGGCCAGATAAGCCACTCGGAGGTGCTTCTCAAAATCGCAAACGCCATCGCGATGTGTCAACCAGATACGGTTTTCATCAACACCGGTTCTGAGTCGGACAAGCAGTTCATCAGGGAACTGGCCATCAACAACCGAGAAGAGGAGAGGCTCCCCATGACTGGCCACACGATCCATTATGACCTGAAGGATGAGCAGGGCCGGATCATTGACCGCACATTTTATATCGCAAATGAGGGGGAGACAGTCAGTTCTCTCGCCAACAAAATGCTCAGACCCGATGCGCTCAGGGATATCCGGGAGAAGATGACTGGCATTATGACGGGCAAGACCATGATGGTCGGTTTCTATATCCGGGGGCCTGTGGGTGCGCCAGTCTCGAATCCCGCACTGGAGATCACCAGTTCCGCGTATGTGTCCCACAGCGCGGAGCTTCTCTATCGGAATGCGTACGCCGCGTTTGACAGAGAAGTGGAGCGAGTGGGCCATTTTTATGCCAACATCCACAGCGAAGGGCCGAACCGACTTGAGGATCTGCCGAACGCACGGGTATTCATGGATCGGAGTTTCCAGACCACATACAGCATGTTCTGCACTTATGCCGGGAACACCCTGCTGATGAAGAAGGGGAACCACCGCTTCTCGGTGGACAAAGCCGTGTATGAGAACCGGGGAAAGGAGTTGTCCGAGCATATGTTCATCACCGGGATTGACGGACCTGGCGGTCGTGTCACCTGGATGACGGGTGCCGCACCGAGCGGATGTGGCAAGACCACCACCGCGATGGCCGGGGATCATTTTGTGGGCGACGATCTGGCCCAGATGTGGATCTCGAAAGAGGGGAGCCTCCGGTCGGTCAACCCGGAGTGTGGGATATTCGGGATCATCCAAGATGTGAACTGGGAGGGGGACCCCCGGCTGATGGAGGTGCTTCGGAAATCCGGCACGGAAGTGATCTGGTCCAATCTGCTGATTGACGAGAACGGCACACCTCACTGGACCGGAAACGGCGAGGAACCGCCACTCAAAGGCAGGAACTTTCAAGGGGAGTGGCACCAAGGCATGAAGGATGAGAAGGGAAACCGAGTTCCCATCTCCCACCCCAATGCCCGATGCACCTTGTCTTCAAAAGCCTTGGCCAACTACTCCGAAAGCTCGGAGGATCCGAATGGCGTGGAGACGCGGGTGATCACTTACAGCGGACGGGACAGTGACACCATGCCGCCGATCCGGGTGGCCAAGAACTCGGATCATGGCGTGGTCATCGGTGCATGCATTGTCTCCGCGGCCACCGCGGCCGAAGTGGGCGCGACCGGGGTGAAGCGGGCGCCATGGGCAAACGCGCCGTTTATTCCGGGTGCCTTGGGGGATTACATGGACGCTCAGTTCAAATTCTTCGGCAGTGACACGTTCGCGGCAGACAAGCGGCCCATCATGGCCGGCCTGAATTACTTCCTGACCCATGAGGCCAGAGGAGGGGCGGAAAAGGCGTTGATCGGGGAAAAGCGGGACGTCAAGGTCTGGCTGGCCTGGCTCGAGAGAAGGGCCCATGGCGAGGTGGCCGCGATTGAGACGCCCATCGGGTACATCCCCAGATATGAGGACCTGAAAAATCTGTTCAAGAAACTCATTGACAAGGACTATCCTGAGGCACTGTATGACAAGCAGTTTTCATTGTATGTGGACAACATTGTCGCACGGATTGACTTGCAGAAGGACGCGTATCAAAAGGAGCCGAACCTCCCTGCCAAGCTGTTTGAAGTGCTGAAAGAACAGCGGGACGGACTCATGGCGCTCAAAGCCAACGTTGTGACACCGGCTCAGATTGAAGGATGAAATGGGCGAGAAACCCGGCTTTTTCCCAAACGGCCGACTCCCAAACTGCAAGAAAAAGCCGGGTTTCCTTCCTCAATCATTTTTTTTGTCCTGCACACAGCTTTCAGGATTTTTGGCTGAATCGGGTCAGAAAACTTGATCATTGAGTTTCATCAAACTTTTAGATCTGCTGAGTATCGAATGATCACAGCGTTTCAGGATTGATTCCGAGTTCCCTCAGTTTCTCAGCGAGCCGCAACATCTTTCCTCTTTCATCCTTGGCTTTTCTCTCGGCTTTCTCAGCGCGTTTTCTTTCCTTTTCAGCGCGTTTTCTTTCCTTTTCAGCGCGTTTTCTTTCCTTTTCAGCGCGTTCCCTCTCCAATCGTTGCCGCTCAAGGGGCGAGAGGAACCTCTCCCCATCCGGCCCAAACATGGCCAGTTCGTCACCGGTCATGTCAAAACGAACACCCAGTCTCGGGCTGACCCACTTTCGCACATTCCTCCTCAAGGGGCGAAGCCGGCCACCCGAACGCACCCAGCCTTCAAAGACAATCCTGTCGGGATCGTAGAGATAATATTCCTCCACGCCACGCCTCTCATAAAAGTCAAATTTCTTTTTCATCTCCTCGGAGGTGTTTCCCGGGGAGCGGATCTCGAACACCACTTGGGGCGCTATGTCCCCCTCCTCCCACTGGCGGTATGATCCGCGGTCCCCCTCCTTGGGGCTTCCGAACGCGACCATCACATCCGGCGCTAACTTGGTGTGCCTGTCGCCCCGGACCGGATACCAGAACAGGTCCGCGGCCACGAACACGTCCGGATCGTCCGCGAACAGGCTCTCCAGCCCCTCCTTTATCGTCACTATCCACCTATATTGTTTTGTGTTGTCCGCCATCGGCCTTCCGTCGCTTTCGGGATATGTGACCTCAGCTTCGACGAATGTCTCATAGTTGCTGTGATCTCTCCCCTTCGTCATCATGGCTTCCATATCACCCTCCTGCTTTCTGCCTGATCCGGCTGCTTTCGGGGAACCTGAGAACTTGACGCTTTTCGAGGCCCCTGTCCGTGAACATGAACCTGAACGTGAACCTGAACATTCAGTCACGGTCACATATAAGTTCACGGCTCTCCTAAATCCGTTATAATCAGAACTTGGTCATCGAGTGTCACAAAATTCTATGGACCCAAACCTGGAAATGAGGATCAGCATCCTTTTCAGGCAGGGCTGACATTCATACGCCTCCATCTGCTCCCACTTGCCGGACGCTTCGAGCACCTTACATGGGATCAGGTCTGGCCTTGCCCGGATCCGTCACTGGCGGCGGTGGCGGCAGTCTTCTGCCCCTTGGCTTTGACACCAGCCATTTCATCATCCACTCGCCATCCACTTTGGCGAACCCCGCGCTCCAGTCGTATTTGCTCCGGATGAACGCGCCGAAAACGTGTCCCTCCCTGCCGTCCGGCGTGGTGATCCTCTCCCATCCGCCTTGGGACGCCGTGTGATCAACCCTGACGATGTCATGGGAGAGCCGGGCAATGACTGGGGAATTCATGTTGGGGTGCTTTCGCACATCCACCTCCCTTCCCGCGATGGCCGAACATTCGGAAGGATCAACATCCTCTGGCCAGAGTGAATGCACATAAGGGGTGACATACTGCCCCTTGTCCTTGTCAACAAAGGTGCCACCCATCCGGAGAATCGCCTCCAGTGTATTCCAAAGCGGGCTGTGCTCATTCTCGGGGACCCAGACTTTCATGAAATCACCGACCCCGAACTTCCGGATCTTCCCCTCGCCGTCCGGGTAGGAGAGAACAATTTTGGGATCGAGAATCCCTTTGACAAACCTGACATCCCGATCCCTCGCCGCCTTGAGAAGCTGATCGCTGAAGGCCTTGAAGGATGCATCGGTATCAGCCTCATCTGCCGGAAGCAGCTTGCCCGCCTGACAACCCGATGCATCGCAATGCCGAAACGGACTTCCCGCAAGAAAGAATGTCGCGAACAGGATGGTTGCAAAGGGGCGTATTTATGAGTTGGGGGAGTCCGTGGGGACTGCTGAGAACAGCCCGGCAATACCACGTCCGTGAACAGAATCACCAGCATCTCTGTGGCATGTGGGATTATTTCGGAGAGATGAGCTTCATTGACGGTGCCCCCCGGTGCGCCACCGTCGAGACCAGCCGGATATTGAAGGAGCTTTCCATCGGGGAGTACATCACCATGAAGAAGAAGATCATCTCGATAAACAGGGAGCTGCCCTATTCATGGTAAGCAAGTGCCTGGAAATCAGGGGTCGGATTATATTTACCGGCTGATTCCGAATTGAAAACACAAACAATCCTGTTGTTGAAACCGATTTGAAAGGGTTGACATTTCAGATTGAGGATTGGTAACATGAAAACAAATTGGATTCAACAAAAAGATGCATGGAATTTCAAAAAGCGGGGGACATGCCATGAGTTCGATGTCAAAATTGAGAAAAAGCAGGGACAATTGGCCATGACCAGTTGATCTTTGCCTGTCTGATCCCCTCAGGAGGGCCAGAACTATGACGAGTCAGGAGAATACCCATCGGAACCCTTTCCCCACAGTGGACATTATCATCGAAATCAACGGGGGGATCGTTCTGATTGAAAGGAAGAACCCGCCCCACGGATGGGCGATGCCGGGCGGTTTTGTTGATTACGGAGAGTCCCTTGAGGACTCGGCAATGCGGGAGGCAAAGGAGGAGACATCTTTGGATGTGGACCTGACAGAACAATTCCACACCTATTCCGATCCGAACCGTGACCCTAGGCATCATACCATCACCACCGTGTTCATCGCAAAGGCGACCGGCACACCCCGGGCACAGGATGATGCGAAAAGTCTGGGCATCTTCACAGAAGATACGCTCCCCCAGCCGCTTGCCTTTGATCACGCAAAAATTCTCGATGATTATTTTCGCCATGAAAAAGGAGATCGTTTGCCGTTTAAGGAACCATGACCAAACAACATGCTCATTTCCTCATTTCGGATGGACAAATCCGAAACGCCTGCCGCCAAAGACTCAAATGATCGTCAATCCCCGATAAAAGACGTCGGGGACAGGTTCCGGCAGGATCGGGAAATGGGGAAGTTGCAACGGCAATCTCCATGACATGGTCTGTTTCCAACGATGAGACGAGACATCGGTCTGGAACCTGCCTTCACACATCATAAGCATCTGGCCACAAGTTTTTCCGTACTCACCTTTGCGCCTTTTCTTTGTGGCGTTTGCCCTTTGTGTGAGACAAAAATCTTGGAGAATTATTGTCCGGGTGCTTAATCCTGAAAAATATCGAATAGAGCACCGGCACGACAATCAGCGTCAGCACAGTGGCGAAGGTCAGGCCGAACATGATGGTCACGGCCATGTCAATGAAGAATGCGTCAAAGAGAAGGGGAATCATGCCGAGGACCGTGGTCACCGCGGCCATGGACACCGGGCGCACACGGCTGACCGACGACTCGACCACCGCCAGGAACGATGTCTTGCCCTCCCGGATTTCCAAATCAATCTGATCAATGAGGACAATGGCGTTCTTGATGAGCATCCC
>JAOZRQ010000835.1 GCA_029940115.1 Desulfobacterales bacterium | reverse complement strand
TCAATTCCCCGTCTGAGAGCGCAATGCAGAGACGGGGAATCAATTCCCCGTCTGAGAGCGCAATGCAGAGACTTGATCCCTGTGGTTCTCTTTCAACTACAGGGATTGGGTTTAGTAAGGATGGGTATTGATGTGGGAAGCTTTGAGGGTGTCCTTGGCAGGTTCAATTCCTGTGTTTACTCATTCCCACGCTCCACATGGGAACGATTCCAGACTTATTCCGAGGCAGAATGACAACATCAGGCAAACGCTGGACAGTTTACGACCGCTATGGATCTCCCATATATCTGACCCATGAACGATGGTGCCATATAATCGACCAGACAAATCATCCAGAAATGGAATATTATGAAGAGCTTCTGAAAACGACGCTCAGAAAGGGGAAAAGACGGCAGGAACCGCTTAATCCCCGTAAGTATCGTTACTCGCATCTGTTTCGGAATCTGCCTGACGATGTCAACCATATCGTCGCCATTGTCATGTTCGGTTTTGATGTTGACGCACAGGGACAAGTCATCCCGAACAATTTTGTTGCAACAGCCTTTTTCAAGCATATCCGATTAAAGGGACAGCCATGAATACGAACAAAAAAAAGACTTTTTCTTATGACAAGGAGGCGGATGTGCTGTACATCTCCTTTTCTCCCGGAGAAAGAGCCGGGACGGCGGTCGAACTGAATGACAACATGCTGCTCCGCTTCAACCGGGATGAGAGACGTGCGATCGGTCTGACACTGATGGATTTTTCCGTGCTGGCCCAGATGACCGACCTCGGCCCCCGAAATTTCCCTTTGACCGGATTGGACGAGCTGGAACCGGATTGGCAGGAAACAGTTGTCGAAATCATCACCCGACCGCCGGTGAGCCATATACTGAAAGTTTCGCTTCACACACAATCACTGAGTGAATCTGTGCCGATTGCCTATGTTAAAAGGCAGGGAGCGGCGAGGCTGACGGGCTCGCTGCTGCTGGGGAGCCCGGGATCGGCCGATTGCCTATGTTAAAAGGCAGGGAGCGGCGAGGCTGGCCTTTGAATCAAAGACGGGGAATCAATTCCCCGTCTGAAAGCGCAAGTGCGCTAAAGCGCACTGTCACATCAATGGTGACAAGGCTAAACCCAGTCCCCCATGGTTTCTATTATATCTGGCAGAAAGAAAGGAGAGCCGACATGAACGCTGTGACCATCAATCACGCCAAGCAGGACTTGGAACACCTGATCGGACAGGTCATCTCGGATGCGGATCCGGTCATCATCTGCAAAGAGAACGGGGAGAGGGCCGTGCTGATGTCCCTCGACGGCTTCAACTCATGGCAGGAGACGATGGGCGACGGACGACGGACAACAGACGACAGACGATTCACAGAGGAGGAGACATGAATATGAGAGTGAACGAATTAACGGATCAGGCAATGGTTTTGCCCCCTGACGAACGGTTTCTGCTGGCCACTCGTCTGTGGGAGAGCTTGGAAAATTTCATAAGTCCGGAGATTGAGCGCGCATGGCTTGAAGAATCGGAAAGACGTTGGCATGAGATTGAGAAAGGAAAGGTGAGATGTATCCCTGCCCAGGAAGTGATGCAGAAGGCAAGAGAGCGTCTGGAAAGACGCTCATAGATTATCATCCCCAGGCGGCTGAGGAACTCATCGAAGCTGCCCGTTTTTACGAATCACGTCAAAGGGGCCTGGGCGCGAGATTTCTCGATGCTGTCGAGGATTCCTTGGCTGTGCTGCGGACGGATCCGCTGATGTGGTGCCATGATGAATCGGGACGGAGAAGATGTCGGATTCGGAAATTTCCCTACATGCTCATTTACAGAGTCTGGGGAACGACGGTCTATATTCTGGCCGTCGCACACACAAGCAGAAGGTCCGGGTACTGGGAATCAAGGGATATTCGGCATGAACATTGACAGCCTGCTTCGGCTCCCAGCCTTGGAATGGATCCCGAGGCGCATGGAACAGGACAGCAGGCTTCAGCCTGCTTCGGCTTTCAGCCTCGGAATTGATTCCGAGGCTTGCAGAAAGGATGGAGACAGGATAC
>JAOZRQ010000345.1 GCA_029940115.1 Desulfobacterales bacterium | reverse complement strand
CCCCTTGCCATCTTTGTCTTGCAGGCCGTCTTCCACATATTTCATGCCGCAGCCAGAATGAACGGATTCCGGGTTCGTCTGTTCCTCATCCCGGACAATGCGGGCAAGGGGCTGATATTCCGTTGTGGAGAAGAGGATGCCGTCCGGCCCGGCAGGCTGGTTCACTTGGATTTCCCGGCCCATTGCATCGTAAAAATGCTCGGTGAATCCGGTGTTGAAGCTCGGTTCGGCAAAGTCCAGCGTACCGGTTTCAAAATAGGGCAGATAGGTTTTCCAAGGCTGTTTTCTGGCGTTGAACTGAAGCGTGTCTGTCACCACAATCTGTCCGGTCTCTTCGCCTTCGGTACGGGTCATGATCTTGCGTCCCATGCCGTCATAAAAAGAACGGGAATGCAGAAATCCGTCGTCAGCACTGTTATCCCGCTGCCGGGTTTCCACCCAGTTGATGCGTCTGCCCTCGTTGATCTCATGAGCGAGCATATACTCATATTCCACAGTGTGTCCCGCATCCGGCGGTTTGATGATGTGAATCAGCCGACCGAAGGTATCATAGCTGTATGTCGTGGTATGGTTGTTGAGATCAACGGATGCGGTCATCACGCCCAGGCCGAAATCATACCGCCGGATAAGCCGGTCTTTGGTTTTCATGGATACGGACTTGCACCGGAAAGCGGTTTCCAGGCGAAACGTGGGGCGGTAATCTGCCAGCGCATCCGGGCGGGATTCGTATTCAAAGCGGATTTTATGGTTGTTATAGGCAATTTCGGAGAGATATTGCCGGGGGCCGCTGTCCAATTTAAGATATTGGAACAAAACCGTATTGCCGTTGGTGTCCCGTATTTCCCGAATCAGCCAGCGGAAGATGTTCGTGCCGTTTTTTATCTGGCTGTCCTGGTCCGGGCCATAAGTATATTTCACACCTGACGGATTTGTCGCAATCCAGCCCTCGCCGCTTTTTTCATACCGCACAAACACGCCTTCGTTTTCATGCCGGTAAACACCGCCGCCCACCGGCACAAGCTCTTCTCCGCCGCTTTCGATAAAGGTGTCCGTATCGTCGTATTGCGGCAGTCCCTTGTCTGTCTGTCGCTGGATGAAGGGGACAGGGATGGACCATCCGGGGCCGAACACGCCGTTGTACCGCAGGCTGAAATCCGGCTGAAATCCGGCCCGACCGGGCGGAAGCTTTAATGCAACAGCGTAGGACGTGGTTCCGGAATTGAGTTGCGGTTCAAAGGATTCACCCAATCCCTCAACAGAACCGGGGCCGGACGGCAGGGAAACGACGCTGGGTCTGACACCGGATTTGTCAACGCCTGCCAATGAAAAAGTGGGAATAAGAGTGAAAAGAGCGAAAAGAGCGAAAAAAATGATTTTGAAAGTGGTTGTCATGTCTGTTCTCCTTCGGGTGAAGCAGTGGGGATGCATGCTGTGTTGCAGATTCTGCCCGTGTCATTGAATTTTCGTTTCATAAAACGCCTCCTCAGATATTCCTTTAAATTTCCGAACCCACGGAAATTCGGATTCCAATCGGAGGCCGGTTCAGTCTTTTATGTCTGACAAACGCCCTGACAAAAGCGGCAAACTCACCTTTTGCAGACATCAGCTGATGAAATGTCCTTTTGCAACTCTCCAGCCCCCTCTCATTTTTCTGACTGGCGGCAATCAGCAGATTCCGATAGTCCTGCATGATGGTGCAAACATAGTGGTCATATCGTTTCTTTGCATAAAACATCCTGCCAAGCCCCACTGTCTCAATGGTCGTATGCCCCATAAGGCTGTTGTTCCTGGCCATGATAATGCCATATTCCTCATCACTCATATCACTTCCGGTGAAGTCAAAACCGATATGGTCTTCAGGATCGGTTTCCGAATCTGAGGGGTCAATAATGGCCGGTGTCTCTTCAGACGCTGTTTTGGGATCAGACGTTTCAAGTTCGTCGGATCTGTCGGAAAGTATCACCGGGAATTTGTCGGATTTCTTACCGTTACATTGCGAACATGCCAGCAGAAGGTTTTCCCAGTCATTTTTCAGATCCTTAAAAATCGACTTGGGGCGAAAATGCTCCACAGCTTTCAGATGTCCCTCGTCCGGTATTCGCTGTTCACAATAGCAGCACTTTCCATGTTGCATCTCCTATAGTGCCTTGACGACTTCCCTCCTGTTATAGCGTGTGCCTTCGAGGGATGAATCGGCCAGAATTTCCGGGCAGGAAGTGCGCTGAATTCTGATCATCTGTCATCTCCGAACACGTTTCTTTCGAGTTCATCAATTTCCTGTTTCATTTCCTGATACAATTCGTTGTGGATCTCCATTTCAACCGGGGTGCGCCCCTGACGTTGTAAGATCAGCTTTAAAGCGGATTTAAGTGTCTGATAGCGTTTATCCTCCTCATCAGTGCGCTGATCTCCTTTGCCAGCCAGTTTTGATGCCTCGGCCAGCACCCTTTCCACTTCCGGGTCCGCGTCAGTGAGGTAATCAAAGGCCCGGGAAGCCAATATCTGATCAATACTCAGCCCGGACAGCGTCTCCAAATCACTTTTTCTGATTGTGCGATCCGCTTTTAATTCAAGGTGAATCAGCTTGTCCCTGTCCGTTTTTGTCGGCAGTTTTCCGATACCGGAGGCAAGCAGGGGAGAGTGTGTTGTCGTGATGAACTGGACTTTGGGAAACTGCGCTCTGATTCGTGAGATGATATGTCTCTGCCATTTCGGATGCAGATGCTGTTCCAACTCATCGAGCAGTACAATCCCTCCGATGTCTTCATCCCTGCCGAAACGCTCCGCATAGATCAGCCATCCGATAAAATCAAGAACCCACCGGGTTGTGCTGCGATAGCCGTCACTTAACGCCTCAAAGGGCATACGTCCCCACGGCCCCCGAATTTCAAAACCGGTTTTCGGATACATAATCTCATAATCATCCGAATCAAGCATCAGAATTTGCAACAGTTTTTTTTCCAACTGTTCTCGCAGTCCGGGTTCCTGGCGCAGGAAAATGAGTTCCGGGTTCTGTAAAACGGTCTGATAATTGAAAAGTCCCCGCACCGCATTTATGGGTTCATATTTTTCATATCCCGCATAAGCCGGACCGGAACGCTGTGAGCCGTATCCGCAGACAAAGATGTCGGCCCTTGGAAATCTGCTTTTGGGTTTGGTAGCCTGTCGGATAATTTCCGGTTCATCCCGGGAGGCTTTTATGATCGTCGTGGTGATCGTATAAACATTCTCACCTTTTTCCCCTTTCAGGGTCAGTCTGATCCGGCCTTCCCTTTTCCCTTTTCTGACAAAGTTTCCAGGCGCATCTTTCATTAAGGCGACAGCGTCTCCCTCATGGCAAAGGCCAAGGGCCACAGCCCTCAGCAGTGTCGTCTTTCCGGTCGCGTTATCCCCCAGGATCATCGCCCATCGTATGGGCGAGTCTTTGTCTTCAAGGGAAATCGAAAGATTTTCAAAGCAGCGGATATTTTTTAATTCAAGTTCTGTAATGTAAATATGACTCATTTTAACTCATCTTCCCCGTGTTTTTGGAGCCGCACATCCTTTTCCTCTTTTCACACACTCAATTTCTGTCAGCCATTTATTGAAAATCGGACTTATTCTCGGCAAGCCAATTTCTTTGGCCACGGAAATTCCGGTGGACGTTTTTTTGAATCGTTTTGAAAGGCGTTCCAGCCTTTTGGATGGTGCTGTCTGCGGTGAGTCGTCAATATCTTCGGGACTGCCGCAAACAGAGAGGATTCTGTCAATTTCCGACGGACTCACCCCGAGATGAGCCGAGAGTATCTGCGGATCACTGAAGAGCATGGCTTCAAATTCATGCATGGCAATATAAGGGATAAAACGCCTGTCGGAACCGTGATCCCCGAATAACCTGCTCACTTCCGGGCGCATTTACAACTTGGGGGAGCAGTCCCGGAGGGACCTCTGAAAATAGCCCGGCAATTTATTGCCGGGGGCGAATCCCCGTTTTTTCAGTCCCGGAGGGACGACTGAAAAGTCCGGGCTTTTCGGTCGTCCCTACGGGACTTAATGATCCGGAATACTCACCCGGCAATAAATTGCCGGGCTATTTTCAGAAGTCCCTCCGGGACTGAAAATCACTCCCCTGACTTGTAAATACGCCCCTGCTCACTTTCTCTTTTGTGGCGCTGTTCACCCTTTCCGCTTTTCCGTCTGATGTGGCCTGCTTCTCAGCCTCTGCCAGACCGGGCCAGTCTTTCCTGGTCCCGTAGTAGACTTTCCGTTTCTCTCCGAATTCGGTCACATCCAGGATGAAGTCATCAAAAAAAGGGATCACCAGACGCACCGGGCAAAGGATTTCATGATAGGCATCCGCATCATTTTTTTCAACCGCAGCAGATAAGGGGCGATGTTGGATGCGTCGGAACGGAGAAATCTGCTGTCCTGAACGATCTCATAGTGACGCATGCCCGATGCGGGGCCGGTATCATGAAAATGATATGTCTGCCATGATGAGATCGCCTCATAAACCCATCTGCCATATTCGCTGTCCGCTGAATTGCTTTTTGCCTCTTTTATCAGCAGTGGTTTGTTGTCAGGACTGGTGCCCAGATCCCGCCAGACATGCTCGTGATAAAGGGCTTCATCTGTGAGCAGACAGTTTTCCAAGGGGCCCGGTCTGAGACAGAAACGGTAGCCGCGGCCCCCCAGGCGTATTTCAAATTCCTGTAGCGAAGTCACTTTGCGGCCGTTGAAAAGAAAATCGCTGATACCGCCTCCGGAGTGGATATGCTCACTGAGACTGCCTCCAACGATCTTCCGCAGCATGCGAAAGAATTCAATCAGGTTGCTTTTGCCGGCTCCGTTGCCGCCAATAAAGATGTTCAGTCTTTTCAACTCAAAGTCCTTCAGATCGCGAACAGACTTGAAGCCTCTTATTGTCAATTGACTAAGAAAGTTGTTGGTCCCCAATCTTGCTACTGACAATGCTCCAGCACATCCGCACCGAAAAAACGCATGGGCAGCCCCTCATCCAGACTGCCGTCGGGTCTGATATCCAAGTTTTTCACTCACTCTGACTGTGTTCCCTTCAATGTGAAATATATACAGGAACAAAAGCAGGCAAAGCTCCGGCTTTGTGTACAGGAAGCCGGAGCAGTCCTTTCAGATATTCACTTTCCAGGCCCGCATCATTATGGTCTTATCTCTGCAACAAGTTTCGCAGGGCATGAATGGCTTCTTCCAAGCCGATTTTTCCATTGCCGTTGATGTCCGCCGCTTTGCTCACCACTGTATCCGGGGCAATGCCGCTGTGGTGGTGTATTTTCTCCTTTTTAATTTAAGCAGGGGCACTTCCCTTTTTGGCTAACAAAGTTAATCTGTCAGATTTGCAACGAATTGCAACGCATAAACAGCGTCTTCCAAACCGATTCTCTGCCCATTGATAGCCGTGTCAAGCGTCGCAACTTGGACGGAAATACCCGCACCAATCTTCAGCGCAATGATCGTGTCCGCAAGCGTAATACGCTGATCGTCATTCAGATCGCCTGCCAGCATTGACAGAAAAGAATTTGCATCCGTCAGGTCGGTCATGTTTTGGAATTCGGCCATATTGCTGTTACCGTCACCGTCGTAATCGGCATTCGGAGACAGTTCGTTGCTGTTCCCGGCAATAGCCTGTTCCAGTGCATCGGGCAGGCCGTCGCTGTCGCTGTCTGTTTGTCCGATGGCGAGATAACCGCTTTGCTGTGTCAAAGTAAGCGAGTTGCCGCTTGCGTCTGAAAGCGCACATTTGGAGTTGACAAAAGTGTCGGAACTCTCTGTTCAAATCAAGCTCTATTTCCCATGGATTATGGGCAAAAAAGGATTTTCTGACTGGAAAAATTCCAGATTGCAGAAGGCACACGCCTCCTTCCTGTCAGTATGTCGTACCAAGACTGCAAAGTTTGCCAAAAAAAATCAGAATTTTTTAAAAGCAGCCTTTCGCGCTCATTTTCTGATATGTCGTATCCGGTTCAGAAAGTCGCCTCAATCCATACAGTTTATGGGTAATCAAATTTTAAAGATTATCAGTAGATGGGAAATTCCTGAAAACACTCACCCCCCTAAAACTTTCCGGATTCCAGCTTTTTGCAAAGATATGCCATCTGTTTCCTCACCACGGCATCCCCTTTCAATCCTTTTTCCACCGCGGCGATGGAATGAAGCACGGTCGCGTGATACCTGTTGAAGCTTTTCCCGATGAATTGAAGGGGCTGATCGGTATATTTTCGGGAAAGATGAATGGCCATTTGCCTAGGCCAGACGATGGCCTTTTTGCGGGAACGTGAGGTCATCTCCTTGACGGTGATGTTGTAATGGATGGATACGACCTCCTTGATGGTATCTATGGTGATGGTGGTTTTCTGCTGAACGATGTTTCTCACGACGCCTTCGGCAAGCCTGACGTCAATGCGCTTTCCCAAAAGAGACGCCTTTGCGGAGACACCGATGAGACCGCCTTCAAGCTGTCTGATGTTCTCCATCAGTTCACTCGCCAGATACTCTGTGACCGACTTGGGGATTTTTATCCTCTTCTCTGTTGCCTTTTTCTGTAATATCTTGATTCTTGTCCTGAAGTCCGGCGGCTCGATTCCGGAGATCAGGCCGTTTGAGAGACGGGATTTCAGTTGGTCGTTCAGCTTGGGGATCTCTGCCGGCGCATAGCAGCTGGTGAAGATGATCTTCTTCTCCGCGTCCAGCAGATAATCGAGGGCCAGTGCCAGCTCCATCTGGGTGCGCTCCTTGCCGGTCAGAAAGTGGACATCTTCCAAGAGCAGCACATCGCACTGCTTTCTGAATTTTTCCTTGAAGTGTTCAATGGAATGGTTCTGAAGCGCGTGAACCATCTCATTCATGAAATCTTCGGCCGTCACATAATAGACTTTGTCCAATGGGAATTTGGAGAGGATGTGGTGCCCGATGGCTTGGGAAAGATGGCTTTTCCCCATGCCGGTCTCTGACAGCAGAAGTAGCGAGCTCTGATTCGGGTCATTCTGCTCGGCCAGACATCGGGCCGCGGAATAGGCAAAGTCGTTGTTTTCGGCCACCACAAAGCTGTCAAAGGTGAAATCCCTTCGCAGAATGCGCCCGGCGGACTTGGGGATGTCAACATTCGGCAGACTCAGCTGGGGGTCCGGTTCCGGTATTTTCTCCGGCTTTTTTCTTTTTTTTTCTCTTTCTGATATTTCAAGCAAGAGAGAGCATGCTTTTCCTGATATTCGTGCCAGTTCTGACTCAATCAGCGATCCGTATGCGTTTTGAACGCGTTTTTTGATAAGGGAATTGGGACAGGAAAGTACAATTCCCCCTTCTTTCATTTCCTTGAATTCCACAGGGTCAATCCACATTCTGTACTTGTGCCTGGGAATACGTTCCTTAATCGCAACTTTCACCTGTTCCCAAATGGTTTCCATAAGAAAGTTGTCCGTTGTCTGTTTAGATTTTCAATGCCTGAAAGTTTGTCCATTGTCCCAAGTCATAGAGGAAGAATAAACGCCTCACGTTTCACATCTCACGTTTCACATCTCACGCCTCACGTTTCACATCT
>JAOZRQ010000344.1 GCA_029940115.1 Desulfobacterales bacterium | reverse complement strand
CGAAACTCGAAACAAATCCGAAATCCGAAACTCGAAACTCGAAACAAATCCGAAACTCGAAACTCGAAACAAATCCGAAATCCGAAATCCGAAGCTCGAAACAAATCCGAAATCCGAAATCCGAAGCTCGAAACAAATCCGAAACTCGAAACAAATCCGAAATCCGAAACACTACAGATATAAACTTTCCCCTCTCGGCGGATTGCCAATCCCGGCGAGAGTTGCCAATCCAACGAGGTTTTCAGATATGGGTTTGTCGATTAAGGAACCATGACCAAACAACATCCCGGCCCACGCCCGTTTCGGATTGGCAAATCCGAGACGTCTGCCGGATTTGGCAATCCGGCAGGAGCTGGAAATGGGGAAGTCATTTGGTCACGGTTCCTAAGGGTGTAAATCGGTTGAATTGGGTAGGGTAACGAAAGTGACAAAAAATAAAATGATGAAGGCAAGGCTCATCTATCGGGAAAAATATATCTATGCTGACGGTGCCATTCGGGAGATGGTTCTCTGGCAACTTCCGCAAAAGAGTCCTGAAAGACCGCATGGATTGAAATATCGTCTGTACTACGGGCTTTCTGACGGAACCTGTGTGGTACGTTATGACAACGAAGCGGGTAAAGGGGATCACAGGCATGTCAGAGGTAAAGAGGAACCTTACCATCAAAACCTTGATTGCAGACTTTTTGGAGCATATTGAAAAGGCAAGGAGGGAGAAGTCATGACCAAACAGATTGAGATCAGCATAGATGACCCTGTGACCACCACCGCAGAGAGGTTTGTTGAGGTGTGGAATCGCGTGGAATCTGGAGAGGAACTCGAAGCCGAACGCCGCATTGTGTTTGAAAATCCGGAAACACTGTTCAAGACACTCACTCTGGAGCGATGGACATTATGGAATGCGTTTTGAGACGGGCGCGGACGGTGTTGGTCATCGCACATCCTTAACGGTGGGGAGCAAAGAAACCCGGCTTCTCATTGCCGTGAGCCCTCATTTCCCTGAGCAAGGAAGCCGGGTTTCTTTTGGACGTCAAAGAAAGAAACCCAGCTTCTCATTGCCTTGAGCCCTCATTTCCCTGAGCAGAGAAGCCGGGTTCCTTTCGGCACAAGGACCCAGAACCGAGGACCAAGTAATCAAAGGAGTCTTATGAAACGAAAATTCAACGACACGGGGCTGTGTGTGCCCAAACGCCATTATATGGTGGACATCTCGGCCAAAATCGAACAAATTCTCGAACTGGTTGAGGCGGGTGAGTATTTGACCATCAATCGCCCCCGACAGTTCGGCAAGACGACGACCCTGTCGCTGTTGGCTGAACGGCTCAATGAGAGAGATGACGCTGTGGCATTGAAAATCAGTTTCGAGGAGATAGATGCCGCGACCTATCAGCACCATGAGACGTTCATCTCCATCTTTCTGGACATGTTGCTGAGAGAGTGCGATTTTTTGCACCTGTCGGAACTGTCTCAGTGTGTCGAACAACACCTTGAGACCACCAAACATCTTCCGGCACTGTCCCGTGTCATCACCAAACTGGTTCGCATGCTCCTGCCACGGCGGTCGCTGGTGTTATTGATTGATGAGGTTGATAAAAGTTCCAACAGCCAACTCTTCTCAGATTTCCTGGCCATGTTGCGAAACAAATATCTACAGCGCAATGAGGGCAGAGATGACACCTTCCAATCGGTCATTCTGGCCGGAGTTCACGATATTAAGACGCTCAAAGCCAAAATTCGGCCGGATGACGAAAAAAGGTATAACAGCCCGTGGAACATTGCGGTTGACTTTGAAGTCGATTTGAGTTTTGCGCCCCACGAAATCGAGAGCATGCTACGGGACCATGCCCGGGAAAAGGGCATCCGACCGGACATCCCGGTCATTGCCCAACGGTTGTACTACTATACCTCCGGCTATCCCTATCTGGTCAGCAAACTGTGCAAGTTCATCGATGAAAAGATCGTTCCGAAAAGAGATGACAGGAACTGGTTGGTTGCCGATGTTGAGGAATCCTTCAAGATGATTGCCAATGAGGGCTATACCACCACCCTGTTTGACAGCTTGGCCAAAAATTTGGAGAACGATCCTGAATTGTACGACCTGATTTTCAAAATCGTGATCAACGGCAACACATTGTCTTTCAGCATCATTGACCCGATGATCAATCTGGGGCATCTGTATGGGATTATCGTTCAGTCGGAAGAAGGTCACTGTCGTATTCATAACCGAATATTTGAACAACGGATCTATGGGTATATGATGTCCAAGTTTTTGAGAAAGCAGCATGATCAGATGAACAGCTTCGGCGGTCCTGAATTTTACACCGTTGAGGGTCTTGATGTCAAATTGATCCTGCAACGCTTCCAGGCCTTTATGAAGGAGCATCATTCCAACCGGGAAGACAAGTTCCTGGAACGGGAGGGCCGCCTGCTGTTCCTGTCTTACCTGAGACCGATCATCAACGGCAGAGGCTTCGACTTCAAGGAACCGAACGTGGCGGATGAACGACGCATGGATATCGTTGTCACATATCATCAAAAGCGCTATGTCATCGAACTTAAAATCTGGCGCGGCCATGCATATCACCAGACAGGGTTGAAACAGTTGAGCGACTACCTGGATACGTATTCGCTCAAAGAAGGGTATTTGCTGATTTATGATTTTAATAAGAACAAGGCGTACAAACAGGAGCAGATCACGTTCAACGATAAACAGATGTTTGCCGTATGGGTGTGACGATTGTCCGATTTGCAATACATGGAGAGGACCGTCTGCTCGGGCACCTCGCCCGGCTGGGTTTGAGGAGTCCAAGCCAGTTGACGCCCGAGCGACAATCCCTGCACAAAGGTGGCCGAAGCGAGGATCAAGGCCATCAAAACAAATCCGAAATCTGAAGCACTCGGCCATGTTTCAAAAATTTGATATTCGGATTTTGGCATCCTTCATTTTGCCTGAAAAGTGGTCTGCACTTCCCAAATGAGCGAAAAGTTTGTGGTTCCGCCTTCAGGCGGTGTCACACCGCCTGAAGGCGGAACCACAAACTTTTCGGCTTGAAAAATGTGAACCATAAATGAAGGATGCCCGGATTTTGAATTTGTTTCGGATTTCCTATTTTCGGATTTCCCCTATTTCACTTCCGACCCTCCTTCCGCCTCACTGACCAGCATCCGCCCAAACGCCTCATCCGTTGAGGGAGCAAGTAGCATCCCCGCAATGGCCGGGATGAGGTCCGAGATCACGAGCCATTCGCCCGCTTCCAGCCCGTCGTTGATCACATGAACATTGGTCTGGGAAAAATCAATGACGACTTTCCTCCTGACCAAGCGGTTCTCGGAATTCATCACATACACATGTTCGCCATGATGCGCGGACCTTGGGATCACGATTTTTCCCGGAATGGCCCGGCCCCGCAGTTCCACCTCGCAGAACATGTTCCGCACCAAGGGCGGACGGGCTCCCACGATCATTTTTTGGTAGGGTTCCGCCACCGCGACAATCACGCCGAGGGTACGGGTTTGGGGGTCAATGGTCGCGTCGATGCGGGAGAGTTGTGCGTCCCATTCCGCAGAGAGATCCCCGGTCTTCAGTCTCACCACCGCGGTCATCCCGAACATGTCACGCAGATTGGCTTGATCCATGTCGGTCATCGAAACCGGCTGTTTCGCGGATTTCACGAGATTCCTCATTTTGTGCATCGAGATCTGTGCGGTAATCTCCGCAGTCTTTGTGCCGTCTGCGGTCGCGACAATCTGGCCTTTCTGGACAAATTGCGCCATTTCGGCATTCACCTCGGTGATGCGGCAGTCAAACGGAGCCTTGATGGTGGTGTATTCGAGGTCCAGCTTCGCGTCCTTCAGTTTCACTTCGTTCAACGCAAGGTTCGCCTTCAGTGCCTTCCGATTCGCGGGGATCAGATTCAGCGCGTTCCTCAAATTCTGCACCTTGGTCAGTTGCGCGTAGTAGCTGACCCGTTGCTGATCATACTGGGATGCGGAGAGGGTATCCTTTCTGAAGAGCTGGCCCCGACGGTCCATCTCCTTTTCGCTCAGGCTGAGGGATTTCTCCTCGATATCCAGAGAGGTTTTGTAGTTCTCCGCTTGGATGCCGAGCTCCGATATCTGGGCCTTGATGCTCTGAATGCCGGCCTCTGTCTGGGCAATGGCCATCTCATATTTTGTGGGGTCGATTCGGAGCAACAGGGTCCCTTTCCTGCAAAGGGTCCCCTTTTTGAGCGGGGAACTGATCTCGACCACCTTGCCGCTCACCTCCGCGATCCCCTGCCATGCCTTCCCCGGAACCACATAGCCATAGCCGATGGCTTGGGGGACCACGTCCGCGGCTTGGGTCTTGATCACCCGGACCGCCCGGGCCGTCTCCTTCAGATCCAGACGCTCTGGCCCCTTGCGGGCCCGCACCAGCCCGGCCACGACAAGCACGGCAATGATGATCGGGATGATCAGGGTGATGCGTTTGAGCGTCTCCTTTGAAATCCATTTTCGCTTCATGGCATATGCCTCCTGCATTTTGGAATCAATTGTCTCCTCACCGAGCAACCTGTCAAAGAACAGAGACCACAAGGTACATCTTCCGTCTGAGTTCGCGGCCGAATTTTTCCCTCAACACGCTCCTGTGTTGCCCATGAGATCGCCCCCGAAGGCTGAAACCGGATTTTTGTCACCAATTCGGACCGGCTCCCAGAGCCCTGAACCCTGAATCATCCAAGATTCTTTCGGATATGTTCAACCACCAGATCCCCGACCTCACTCGTCGTGAATCCCATCTTTCCCGCGGCCACGTCCTTGATGTCGTTCCGCAGGACTTTCATCACGGCTTTCTCCACCATGGAACCCGCCTTCTCCTCACCCAGCGTCTCAAGCAGGAGCTGGGCCGAGGAGATGGCCGCGATCGGATTGATGATCCCCTTTCCGGTGTATTTCGGGGCCGAGCCGCCGATCGGCTCGAACATGGAGACGCCTTGGGGATTGATGTTCGCACCCGCGGCGATCCCCATGCCGCCTTGGATCATCGCCCCGAGATCCGTGATGATGTCGCCGAACATGTTGTCTGTGACGATCACATCAAACCATTCCGGATTCTTCACCATCCACATGCAGATGGCATCAATATGGGCGTAATCCGTCCGAATGTCCGGATATTCTTCTGCAACCTCGTAAAACGTGCGCTCCCACAGATCAAACGCGAAGGTGAGCACATTCGTCTTGCCGCACAGGGTCACTTTCTTGGCCTTGTCCCGTTTCTGGCAGTATTCAAACGCGTACCGGATGCATCGCTCCACCCCCTTTCGGGTGTTGATCGATTCCTGCACCGCGACCTCGTCCGGGGTCCCGCGCTTGAGATGTCCCCCCGCGCCAGCGTAAAGTCCTTCGGTGTTCTCCCGAACCACCACGAAGTCAATATCCTCCGGGCCCTTCCCCTTGAGAGGCGTGTCAACCCCCTCATACAGTTTGACCGGCCTCAGATTGACATACTGGTCAAAATGAAACCTGAGCTTCAGGAGAATCCCTTTCTCCAGGATCCCCGGTTTGACATCTGGATGACCGATCGCGCCGAGATAGATCGCGTCGGATTCACCGAGTGACGCGAGGGTCTCATCGGAGAGGATTTCGCCGGTGGCCCTGTAATGGTCGCCGCCCAAGGGATAATCCGCAAATTTCAGGCCGAAACCGTGTATCTCCGCCAAAGTCTCAAGAACCTTGACACCTTCCGCCACAACTTCCGGTCCCGTGCCATCGCCCGGGACCACAGCAATTTTATGCGTCTTTGTCATATCATTACCGTACTTGTTGAAAAATATTAAAGGCATCCTTTTCTGATTATGACGGATTTAGGGGAAGCCCGTGAAGATGGCCGAGCCTGATGCAAGCGATGGAGGTGCAAAGATCGCCTTTTGGGATGACAAGGACTGCTCGGCCCTTTTCGGCCCGTCTCCTTCCTCCCTCGTCTCACGAGTCATGTTTCACGCCTCACGTCCCACGCCTCATCGGGTTTCAGTCACTCGCCATCCTCAAAAATGTATCAGAATTTTTTTTGTCTGTCAAAAAAAATGAACACCCCGAGACAAAAATGAAGGTTCTCAGATTTCACCCTTCCCTCCCGCCTTCGGCTCGGCCAAAATTTCATTTTGGCACTCCGGATGGGGCACTTGGACTTTGAAAAAAAATGTTCCCAAAAAACTCAGGTGGCCATCTTTTCCGTCACGGAGATCGCCATCTCAAGCTCCGCCTTTTTGAATCGCAGCTGCAAGGCGGCGGTGAGCATATCCATGGTCAGCACCTTGTTTTGCCGTGCCAGAACCGCCAAGGCCGCCAGCGCCCAGTCCGGGGATTTGATGTGGTGGGCTTTGAAGTCAACTTCGATGATGGGGGCCGGGCAAGGGGGCAATTCAACCCCCGCGGCTTTGATGACCACCGATTCCGAAGAAAGGGACGCCAGCATCTTCTTTCGGTGGCTGACCCCTTCCGGTGCCAAGGCAATGACTGCCGAGGGATATTCAATCCCGGTGTATTCAATCTCAATATCCGAAAGGATGATTTCACTGACCGAGTGGCCCCGCATGACGGTGATCGGGTAATCGTTTTTCTGGGTGGCGTGGCAACCCGCTGATGCGCCGGCCAAGCACAACAGCTCTCCGGCAGTGATGACACGCTGGCCGGCACTTCCCAGGAGAACCACTTCCTGGCGACGGGTCCGTTTGTATTGAGGGGGAGTGCAGGTCGCCTCGATACAGACAGGATCCGGCGGGACACCCAGTTTGCCAGCCTCGTGGCGATAGGCCTTGCCATATTCCATTCTTTCATTTTGCGCGTTGAAATGACCCCGTTCAGGCAGCTCTGCCAGAGATGCCTCGATATTTTTCGGGGTCAGTCTGTTGCGACGGGTGTATCGGCCGGGACAGATTCCCCAGATATCCATTAGTGAAAAGCCGTCAAATGTTATGGCCTCCTTGAGCCTCTCCACGAGGTCCTTGTCGTACGTTGATGCCCGCGACGCAAACCCTGCCCCGGCAGCACCAGCCACCTGGCAGACATCCATCGGTTTTTCCAGCTTGTTCAAAAAGCCGGAACCCACTTGGGCATCCTGGGGGGTGGTGGACGAAAACTGCCCGCCGGTCATCCCGTAGTTGAAGTTGTTCAGCACCAAAAGGGTGAGATCAATGTTCCGCCGACAGGTGCTCAACACATGGGTGCCACCGATGCCAAGGCCGCCGTCCCCCATGGTGACGATGACCTTCAAGTCAGGCCGCGCCATCTTGACGCCGGTGGCATACGTCAGCGCTCGGCCATGCAGACCGTGGAAGGCGTGAGTGTCAAAAAAGGTGTCGAACAGGCCGGAGCATCCGATATCGGTTACGATGACCACCTCTTTCCCGGAATATCCCATGTCCGTCAGGGCCTGATCCAGTGCATGAAGCACCTTGTCCTGTGAACAGCCCGGGCAGAACACCGCTGGACGGTTGTTGTTTAAAAGACTATCCATTTTGAGGCATCTTTCATTTATGGGTTTACACTTCAGTTTGCAGTTCCGCCTTCAGGCGGT
>JAOZRQ010000343.1 GCA_029940115.1 Desulfobacterales bacterium | reverse complement strand
CCCGAAACTGGGGCATGGGCAGAGGGGCAGCAGGTGTTTTCAAACACCTTCTCAGGCAAAATGAAGGATGCCGAATTGAAAAACAAATTCTACAGGATGTTGCCTCATATTTCCCTCCCATGTAAATCAAATAAAGACAGGGTTGAGGGTTAAGGGTTAAGGGTTGCTTGTTTCTGTAGGGTTCGGGTTTGTTTGTTGCCCACGCGCCATTTTCCACCGTTTTTTTGCCTTGATGCGAGAACTTATGTCCAGCTTTTTGGCAAACAATTTTTGTCCTCCCTGTGATGTTTCAACCGCAGATGAACGCAGATGAACGCGGACAGCTTTTGATACCAGTTCCTTGGTGTCAAGGTGGCCTGAGTGTGCAAACCCGGTTTCCCCTCCCTGTTTGTGAAGGCTTGACCAAGGGAGTGCTAAAATGGCGAACTGCTGAGACTTGCCACCCCCAAAAACACAATTTTGGCACCTCCATCGCTCGCATTGGGTTCGGCCCCCTTGTATCAGGGTGAGGTTAAAATGTCAAACAAAGTGTCGCTCACTGGAAAAAAACTTGTTGACATCCATCATCCTCCATGGTGCAGGCATCCTCGTTGGCAGAGTCGGGCGGCTTTTTTTCAATCAGCCACGAGCTGCAAATGGGAGTGCCCGCCTTCGGGGGCATTGACATGCGAATCATGCCAGTGCCTGCATCTGGCGGGCCAGAGCTGCCATGGGAGAATACTTTGTGGCCCCCGACAGTTGCCGACATCCATCGCATGGAGCCTCATGGCGTCACCATACCCCGGCCCACTCGCATTGAAGGCGCACCGTTTGCGACTGGCCGTGTGACGAGCCTCCCAGTTGTTGCGTTCACCTTCCGGAGAAAGCTCTCCGCGTCACACGCGGTCGCTTGGCGGCGGTCGGGGGACGAATCAGATGTCTGAACATCACGGGTGCGACATGAACTGGCACTCCCAAGCCAGGATCATGTCACTGAACATCATGGCCATCATACCTGCATCCGTGATGCAGACGGGGAAAGTCATCAGCTGTCAAAAGTCTTTGGACATGCCAACCTCCTGGAAAAGAGGGTTGCTGTGACCGACGCGAGTCGACTTTTTTCGAGACGATCCAGACAACTGCTCCCTTGGTGGGACCGCAAGGCCCATGCGGTCTTTGTCTGGTCTGAACCTCCCGCATCCGGGGGTTCGGACCACCCCTCCCTCATTCCTCCCCTTTCCTTCCGGAAAGCGACATTTTTTTTGACATTCCAGGTTTTCCCTGATACTGAAGGGAATGAGACGCAAGAAGGGCTGTTCAGTCATTGAGGCTGAAAGGCAATGAGACCGCCCTTCTTGCACTCCCCTTGTTGAGCTCTCTCATGCTTGAACCGGCATCCTGAAAGCTTGCGTTGGATTTGGAGCCAGGGGTTGATTTTGGGGCGGCAGAGAAAGCTCCAAGCTTTAATCTTACAGCTTAAAACTTACAGCTTATAGACAATGCCTGAAATCAATTACAAAGAACTGGACAAGCATCTGAAAGCTGCGAAAATAGACGCGTTTTTCCCGGTGTATCTGATTCATGGGGAAGAGGCGCTTTACAAGACCTCCTTCAACGCGCTTCTCGACGCGTTGCTCCCTTCGCGCGACATGAACTACGATCCGGTGGAGAACGACGATGTTTACGAAGCCATTGCACGGGTCAACACCTTCTCCCTTCTGCCCGGCACAAAGGTCGTCTCCCTTTCTGATTCACAGATATTCTACTCCAAGCAGAGTGAGAGCAGTTTTCTTGAAAAGGCAAAGGACGCGTATGACAAAAAGGATATGAAAAAGGCCGGGAAGTTTGTCGCGGCCCTGCTCGGCATTCTGAAGCTCTCCTTTGATGATGTGAATGGCAGGGAGAATCGGGTCAAAAATGTGAATGTGGATCTGGATGCGTTCGGCGATGACAAGTGGATGGACGACATCATCGGCCATTGTGCCGACAAGGGCATCAAGGTCCCTCCTGTGAAAGATCATGCCGGCGATTTGCAGAAGGCCATTGAAAAAGGCTTTCCAGAGGGGAACCATCTCATCATCACCACCGATATCCTCGACAGAAGACGGACCCTTTTCAAGGCCATGGAGAAAAACGGCCTGATCATTGACTGTTCGGTTCCCAAGGGAAACCGGATGGCGGACAGGCAAGTGCAGGAAGCGGTTCTGAATGAACGGATGAAGGCCATCCTTGCCCGCAACGGCAAACGGATGGACCGGCCCACCTACCAGGCCCTGTATGAGATGACAGGCTTTGATCTCCGGACATTTTCAAACAACCTTGAGAAGCTGGTCAGTTATGTGGGAGACCGGGTGCCGATCACCGTTGAGGATGTGGACGCGGTTTTGAAGCGCACCAAGCAGGATCCGATCTATGAGCTGACCCAGGCGGTATCGGACAGAAACACGCCGGACGCGCTATTTTTTCTGAATTCCCTTCTCCAGACCGATCTTTTTTCGCTTCAGATCCTCGGTGCCATCATCAACCATATGCGAAAGGTTCTCCTTGCCAAAGGGTTTGCCGAAAGCCCCCAAGGAAAAAAGGCTTGGCAGCCGCGTATGAACTACAATCTCTTTCAGACCCGTGTCATGCCTGCGATCCAAGAATATGACCGCATGCTTTTGGGATTGCTGGAAAAATGGGATCATACGCTTTCCGGAAATCGTGATTCGGATGAAGGAAAGAAGAAAAAGGGAAAGGGAAAGAAGAAAGCAGGACCGTCCACCGACCTTCTGATCGCAAAAAATCCGAAAAATGCGTATCCTGTCTATCAGATGTTGCTGAAGTCCGAAAAATTCACAAGAGAGGAACTCCTTGACGCGATGGAACGCCTGAGTGAAGCCGATCTGATGCTCAAAACCACCGGCCGGGATCATAAGCTTGTGTTGGAAAGGGTGGTTCTCCACATTTGTGTGAGGCGTGAAACGTGATGCGTGAAACGTGAGGCATGATGCGTGAAACGTGAGGCGTGAGGGGTGAAACGTGAGGCGTGAAACGTGAATTGCCATTACGCATCACTCATCACCGCATCACGCATCACGTCTGGGATCTCTATATGGAAACCGGTCCCTTCCCCAAGCTCGCATTCCGCCCGGATGCTTCCGCCATGTTTGTCAATGACCCCCTTCACAATGGACAGCCCGAGTCCAGTTCCGTCTGTTTTCGTGGTATAAAATGCATCAAATATCCGGTTTTTGGTCTCTTGGGGGATGCCGGGTCCGGAATCCCGGATGGAGATGAGAAGCGTTCCATCGGCCCTCTTCCCTGTTATCCACAGATGGCCCACCCCTTTCATGGCTTGGACCGCGTTCAGAATCAGGTTGAGAAACACCTGCTTGAGCCCGTTGATATCGCACTTGGCCAAGAGGGGACGTTCCCATTCCTTATGAACGGTGATCCCGTATTTCAAAATGTTGTGCGCCAAGACAAGCGTATCCTCCAAGGCATCGCTCACATCATGATGTCTTGGCTCAAAGCGATCACTCCATTTGGAAAAATTTCGGATATTCTCCATGAGTTTCCGTATCCGTGACGCCCCATTGAGCATGATCGAATGGTATCTGGCCATCTTTTTGCGCATTTTTTCGGGATCAAACCGCTTGTTCAAGTCGTCCATCTCCTCTCTGATTCCCGGCGGAAGTCCATTGACTTTCAGCAAACCCGAACACGCGCCAAAGAGCTTCCACATCTCCTCCCCTTCAAGATTGTACATGTCCGCAACACGGATGATATCCATCAGCGGGCTGTTGATTTCGTGAATGAATCCAGAGGCGACCTGACCGATGGTGGCGATTTTCTCGTTTTTCAAAAATTGCTCCTGCTTGCTCACACTCTCAAGAACATCCGAACAGGTCTCAGCCAATATCCTCAGCAGGTCAAGTTTTTCGCCAGAAACAGGCATCTGAAAATCTGGGACCAGCACAAACAAGGTCTTGAACCTGTCCTTCAAGGGAACTATGAGGATGTTTCCGATCTGGGAGATGCCGGAGAGGCCGTCAGACAGCTTCTCCATGAGAAGGTCAGATTCTGATGGAGAGATGCAGTCAGACTGGATTTCCACACTGACCCTGCCTCCATCCATTTTGGCGATGAACCCTCTCCGGGCATCCGCAAACTGGAGAACCTCCTCAAGCACCGCCGGCAACGCATCCTTTACCGATGACACGCTCAGGGTCTTCAGGTGTCTGACCGAACTCAGGAGTCGTTCCAGTTGCTCCCTGTGCTTTCGGGCCTTGAGTTCAGATTCCCATTTTTTGGTGAGACACAAGGCCAGCTGCCTGATCTCCTCGGGATCAAAAGGTTTCTTCAGATACAGCAACTTCTCAGGTCTGCCCACCATCTCCAGCATCTCGCTTCGGCTCCTGTCTGAGTATGCGGTGGCAATGACGATTTCAATGTCAGAATCAGCTTGGCGGATCATCTTGGCGGTCATGAGACCATCCCATCCGGTGGGCATCTGGACATCAATGAAGGCCAAGGTAAAAGGCTCGCCTTTCTCTCTGGCGATTTTCACTTTTTCAAATCCTTCCTCTCCTTGCAAGGCGGTCGTCACTTCATAGGAATCCCGGGTGAATTCCTTCTGATTCCGAGACTCCCCGAACAGAACGGTCTCCAATGCCGCAGTGTTCATATTCCTTTCAGTGGGGGAAAGAATCGACAGATATGCGTCCAAAATGGCCTCTTCATCATCAATGACGATAATTTTTCTGCTCACCGGGATGCTCCTTTGGCAAGTTCAACGACAGCCTAATTGAAATTGAGTATCAGCATATCTGAAAGTGTGATGACAGAGAAACCCGGTTTCAGCCTTCAGGTACTTAAATGGAAGAATGTCAAAAATCTTCAAAATCCTCATCATCGAGAGGGATGATCTGCTCAGGTCTGACCATTTTCTTCTTTTCAGGCGACTCAAATGATGTCCTCTCCGGCAAGTCGGATTTTCCTGAAATGCCCATATCGGGCCTTCTTAAATCCATGTCCGCGGGAGGGATATCGTCGTCGGAACTTTTTCTGCCGAACACCTTCAGCAATTCATCCACAAACCCCTTCATCTCCTCAATCCGGGTGTTCATCTCCTCTGAGGTTGAAGCGGATTTGTCGGCGTTTGAGGCGTTCCGGCGGGTGATGCTGTCCATGTCGGCCACCGCCTTGTTGACCTGTTCGATGTCCCGGGCCTGCTCATTCGATGTGGCGGCGATTTCCGCGACAAGCTCACCGACTTTGACGGTGCTTTCGGAGACGCCTGCAAAATTCTCGTTGGTTTTGGTGACCAGATCCGCCCCGTCCTTGACCCGCTTGACCGTCCCTTCGATCAGCTCGGAAGTGTTCTTGGCCGCCTCTGCCGCGCGCATGGCCAGATTCCTCACTTCGTCCGCGACCACCGCGAATCCGGAGCCGGCCTCTCCTGCCCGGGCCGCCTCCACAGCCGCGTTCAGGGCCAGCAGATTGGTCTGGAAGGCTATTTCATCAATTGTCTTTATAATTTTGGAGGTCTCTTCGCTGGCCTTGGAAATGTCTTCCATGGAGACGGTCAGTTCCACCACGGATCCGTTTGCCGTTCCCACAATCTGCCTCGTGTCGTTCACCAACTGATCCGCTTGGTTGGCATTGTCCGCATTCTGCTTGGTCATCGAGGATATCTGCTCCAAGGATGAGGAGGTGCCCTCTATGGACGAGGCTTGGGTCGACACATCCTGGGCCAGTTGCCGGCTCTCGGACAGCAAGTGATGGGACACTGTCGCGATATCCTGGGCCGCGTCCATAAGTCCGTCAATGATATGTCCGACAGATCTCGTGAATCTTCCGCTCAGAAAAAAACTGACAAGCAGAAAGACGGCAAAGATGATGGCCATCCCCCCCAGCATGGTGTGCAGGGCCTCCGTGATGTTCCCTTTGACCTCGGGTTCAATCCCATGAGAGGTTGCCTTTTGGTCCCCCTCAGATGATTCGACCGGCTGGGTCACCTCTGGTTCAAGCATTGATTCAATGCGGAAAGTGGTCACAACCGCGAGAATGATTGCCAACAATATGGGCAGACAACAGCTCACAATAACCTTTGCTCTTAATCGGGCAGCATTAAATTCCATAGTCTTAATCTCCGCTCTGACAATGTTTACACTTATGATCAGTTTACACTTTGCCCCTTCCTTGCCCGGGCGGATACATGAAAATGTAAACCACTTCCCATTTTTTTGTAAGGATGCCTGACTGCACCAAACAAATTTATTTACACTTTGCCTTGAAAGGTTGTCAAGATTTTTTTGCTGTGGCACCTGTATAAGCACCCGGCACCGAGAACTCAGTCAACGTAAACATCAAAATCAGGCAGTTGCTCCTCAAGAAAATTCCTGATCTTCTTGATAATACTCTGTTCTATTTGTCGGACACGCTCCCTGGAAATGCTGTAACGCTCTCCAAATTCCTGCAATGTGAGCGGCGTTTCCGAAAAGATGCGCTGATCAAAAATCTCAAGTTCCCTTTTTGTCAGTATCTTCCTGATCTCCGGCAACTTGTCAAGGAGAAGGGTCTCAATCTGTCTCTTTGCCAGCTGATCCTCAGCAGATTCTTCGTCTGGTGTCGCGAGAAATTCGACCTGTTGCACACCTGAATCGTTTTTCAGGGGCGCGTCTATGGAAAGCTCCGAAGCGTCAAGCCGCTGTTCCATTTCAACCACAACCTTCTCAGGCACTCCCAAATTTTCTGAAAGAAGTTTGGTTTCAGGATCGAATCCCTGATCTATCAGTTTCTGCTTCTCTTTTTTGAGATTGAAAAAAAGTTTTCTTTGGGCCTGGGTGGTCCCGATCTTCACCAGACGCCAGTTGTCCATGATGAATTTGAGGATGTACGCCTTTATCCAGAAAGATGCGTAATAGGAGAACTTCACCTCTTTGTATGGATCAAAATTTTTGACCGCCATCATCAGACCGATATTGCCTTCCTGAATCAGATCCGAGAGATTCTGAAGCCAGTAACGCTGAAAATCAAGAGCAATCTTTATGACAAGCCTCAAATTGGAAGTGACCAGCGTGTATGCGGCATCCGGGTCATTCTCTTCCCGATATCTGATGGCAACATCCCTTTCTTCATCTCTGGTAAGCAGCTCGTACTGCCGCACTTCTGCAAGATATTTCTGGAGAGGGTCAAATTTGACGATTCCTGTTTCAGAAAACTGTTTCGTGTTCTTGCCCTTTTTCCGTTTCGTATGTTTGTCTTTTTTCATTATGATCATACCTTAATATCCTCCAGAATATCCTCCAGAAATAAATTCGGCAGTTTCGGGGTTGCAAATCTGAAACGAACGGGCGGCTCTGTGAGCGGACAAGTTCCCATTTTTCCCTGCCGGATTGAGAAATCGGCAGGCGTTTCGGATGGGTCAATTCAAAACCAGCGGGCTGGATTGAGAACGCCGGCAGGTGTTTCGGATTTGTCAATCCGAAACGAGCGGACAAGCTCCTCATTTCCCTGCTGGACTGAAAAAACAGCAGGTGTTTCGGATTTGTCAATCCGAAACGAGCGGACAAGCTCCTCATTTCCCTGCTG
>JAOZRQ010000342.1 GCA_029940115.1 Desulfobacterales bacterium | reverse complement strand
GATTCAATTCTCAAAACGTATCCCCCTCAATGCCTCGCTCTTTTCAAGAAGCCGCCCCAGCATCCTTGACTCGCCCATCCATTCGATGAATTCCATGGTTTCCCCGAATTTGTCATCTTTGTATGAAGATACAAATTCCGCAGTGCTCATACGATGTTTCCTTTCAAAATGCAGCAGTTTCTGTTCTGTCTGTCGTATGCCCGCCTCCATCAGGCCCAACTCGTTCTCCAATGCCGCCTCAAGCAGAGGTTTTATGGCCTGCCGGGATGCGGAAACCAGTCTGAGATTGTTCATTTTTTGAGTCTCCTTTTTCTTTTTCATCTGAAAAACGGGTTTCTGATTTCCAGTTCTGTCGGTGAGTCAGAACCCTGATTAAAGGATTGGATGATTTCCGTGATTCCGGCCCTGTCGGAAATCCCGCAAATCCTTTCATCAGTTGAATCAAAATTCAGACACTGATCAGAGCTTCGATCTCCCGAATGAGCACCGGTATGTTTGGTCCTGAAAAACTCATGTCCGGCGCAGGGACACGATTATGTTTGATGTCCGGCGGAATGTGTTTGTGGTGAGGATGGGTGCTTTGCAGATCCGGATCATTCGGATGCGGCTGGGAATCGTACCAGAACAGTTTTTCCTCACCTTCCCATATTTCATAGCCGTACCAGTCTGTTACAGCGGGCATACGATGGTACAGAATCCGCTCACGGACAACCAGCCGGAAATCTTCTCTGCCAGAAAACAGCTCACCTGCCACACGCGCCAGCGTTGCTCCTCTCCGCACAAAAGTCACTGTTGAACAACGCACGGACGGGAACTTTTCTGTGAGTGTGTATAAAAACAGTTCATAGTCTTCAAGGGTGCGTGGTGGATTGTTCATGCGCTCACCCGGATCAGTCCTGCCAGACTCGGGATATCTCCCTGAATCCTCAGAACTTTGTTGCGGTAATCGGCTTGGCGGGCCAGCCATGTTCTGTAAACACTTGCCCACTCACCGAAATCAAGCACCCAGTTGTCATCTTCGGGTTCCTCACCGCTGACATAAGCCGCGTACAATGTTTCCGAGTGGATGCCGTATTTGCGCTCGAAAAACAGAAGTTCCTCCTCTGATGCGTGAATGTCCGACAAAATGTCATGCAAATTCATGGTGTGGTTCCTCCGTTATAAGACGAAATGTCTGTTGAAATCCGTTTAATCTGTGTGAATGTGCGGTTTCGGATGCCGACAGAAAGATTCCCTTGAATCCGGCAGGGTTCCGAACCCTGATTGAAGGATCCGTGATGCCACTCTCCTCGTTGGTCTCAAAACCCTGCCAGCCCTCCACGGAGACGAGAACAAAGCGTTGTCCGCCGACGGTCTCTATGAGAATCTCCTCACGCAGGGCCTCCTCCAACAAATCGTTCAGCAATTCTGAATGAACCGGCACTGAGATTGTTTTCATTGTTCCCTCTTTCTGCCTCGGACAAATGGTTGCCGTTCCCGCCTCAACATTCCGTCATCAGACTCATAAGGCAGCTGGAAATTCCCGGCAACGATTCCGGGAACGGTGATATCCTCATCCAAGGATTCCCATCTCAGCGAATGGCCGTTCAGACGCAGTGTCACTTCCTTCAACTGGCTGTCTGTCGCCTTTTTCAGAATGCGGAAGCGGTCCGCGGGAAACCCGATGACACGCCCGTCTGTCAACTCGGCAAAGATCATCCGGGCCTCTGACCATGCCCTGATTGCCGTGGGTTCGATGCTGACCACTCTTTCACAGGTTGTGGAATTCATTGTGTTTCTCCCTTAAAAAATTGAGATTCTGAAAAACCAGCTTCTCAATTCGTCGAAGGTTGCGAGGTGAGACTATAGTTGTTCCGGGAACCGCCCCGAACCGCCCGAGACAAGCTATCTCCTCAGACAAGTCCGTCATAATGGGATTTGCAGGAAACAATTTCAACCAGTTCTTCTTCGGGATAAACCACATAAACCAGCCGATGCTCGTATGAAACACGGCGTGACCAGACTTCCCTGTCAAAATGCCTCAGTCTTTCGGGCTTGCCTGTGCCTTTGTGCGGATTGCCGGCGATTTCCCTGATCAGGTCAAAAGACTTGACATAGCAGTCTTTTTTGTGGCGGCGAAACCATGAAAGGTCTTTCTCCGCTTTCGGGAGAATGCTTATTTTCCATCTCATGTCAGATCTGTGAAAACCTCCTCCGGTGATTTTCCTCCGGATATTCCGGCGTCGTGATCTTCAAAGGAGCGAATCAGAGCTTTCAGGGCTGCCTTGTCCCTCAGGAGACGCAATGTCTCCCTGTGGCTTTCCCATTCCGCCATCGAAATCAGAACGGCATTTCCGTTTTGACGAGTCAGAACAATCTGGTCGCAATCACTGACAACCGTGTCACACAGATCGGCCAACTGTTCACGGGCTTCCGAAACACTTACTGTCTGCATGGTCTTTCTCCTATGTCTGCTTTTCGGCGCATCGGATGGCAAGGAGAGTATTCCGATCCGCCATTTTAAGAGTGTCTGTCAAGGGGGGCTCCGCCCCCTTGCCCCCTTGCTTGCCTGGAGCGGGCGGCTCCGCGGCGCCCGCTCCCTCCTGCTTGCTCCTTTTCTCTCGCTTGATATCTTCTCTTGCTTGCTGACTTGGCTCACCCTTGCTGACCTGGGGACGAGGCAAGCCGAAAGCCGAGGGAGAAGATCCGGTTGTCAGGCGAGATCCAGTACCGGTACGCAGACCGACAGATCCAGGCATGGTCGTTCCAGGAACCGCCCCGGAGCACCCGGGACGAGCCTGTGCTGGGGCCCGTAGGATCAGTAACAGAACCTATCGGGTAATCACCGTACCAGTCCTGGATCCATTCCCTGATGTTACCCGACATATCAAACAAGCCCCACGCATTGGCCTGCTTCTGTGCAACCGGATGGGTCTCCCTATCCGAGTTCCCGCAATACCACCCTATGGCGTCAAGATTCGGGTCATAATCGCAACTATTATCCGTCATGGTTATCCCGCCGTTTGGAAAGGCGGTGGTACTCCCCGCCCTGGCCGCATACTCCCATTCCGCTTCCGTAGGCAGACGGTAGGTGCCTTCTCCTCGCTGGTTCATCTTGCTGATGAAGGTCTAGACATCGTCCCATGAAACCTGTTCAACCGGGCAGTTGTCCCCGCAGTTTGTGAAACGAGACGGATTCTCCCCCATCACCGCCTCCCATCCATGGCATTGGTCAATGTGACTTGAACTTTCACCTCACCCATCCTTGATCTCCTTCCATCCATATCACTTGTCTATCTTCCTGTAAAGGCCGGCGGATCACTCAGCCAACCCAAAATAGAACACCTGCTCCCCGGGAATGATCCCCGGATCGAGCGCAAAGCGCATTCTCTCCAGAAAGCCCCGATATCCGAGGACCACCGGGCCCTCCCACTCCTCTGAGACGAATGAGGTGCTTTCGATGGTCAGGTCATCACCTTGACCCGGATCCGCCAGCAGGGTGATGCCCACGCGATGCAGTTCCCCGAAAACCCTGCCGAGTCTTGTGCTCATGGTGAGCGACCGGAGCGGCGGGCCCAGATGGCCCTCAAGGAGTGCCGCCGTGTCCCCGCCAATCATCGACCATTCGGCTCCGGTGTCCAAGAACGCGAAACAATCCAATTCAAAATGTTCTATTTGGCATTGGACAGCCACCGTGACCCGCCAGGAATCTATCTCGCAGACGGCTCGAAATGCCGCGTTGCCGGTGTTCCATATGATGTCGCCCTCATTGGTCTGCTTGAACAACTGTTCCATGATTTCCTACTTTCCGACGCGAAAGACAAACGTCCCAGCCAGTCTGCCAGATCTTTTCAAAGTGCCATGCAATGCTTTGAGACTTTCATGGCTGCCGATCAGTTCGCCGCGTTTCAACGCGACCCACTTGCCTTTGTACCTGTCAGCGTTCTCCTCAATCCACCGCATGTCCTTCCTGGGATCCCTGTCGGTTGTGGGCTTCGTGACCCTGACCACCGGCTCGGCCAGCACCTTCTTCCAGTAGTCGAGTTCGGTGGAGACACCCGGGGGGATGTCGGAGACGATCCTGCGGGCCTCCAAGACACGGCTGGTCTCAATCAGAGCCTTGATGTGCTCGCATATCCGATCCGAGTTCTCGGGTGTGACCTCCCAGTCCGCGTCCTCCGAAACTTCGATGACGGGATCTCCGGGAGCCATTCCGAGGGGCACGACCGGCCCGAGAAACGGGCGGACAGACGGGGGTTCCCGTCGTTTCCCCTCGGGGAACCGTTCTAATATCAGCGCGGCCACGGTCTCCTGTTCGGCCTCGGGCAGCGCCCTGATCTCGCCTATTACCTTCTCAAGACGTTCGTTCATTTTTCTGTCTCCTTATCCGGTTCACCTGCTGCTCAAGGCGTACGGCCTGTTCAGTCAGTTGGGCCGCAACAAAAAATCTGCTCTCCAGGAATTACACCCGAATTGAGCGCAAAGCGCATCCTTTCCGGAACCCTCGATAATCACGAAGATGAGCAGTATCCCCGAAGGGATACCTGCTCCATCTTCCTGGTTGAGAGGCTTGCCCTCTCAACCAAGAACTATCGGGCCTTCCCACGCTTTCGGTGTGCTACCCATGGGTGTAGTCCGCCGCCGGCCCGAACTGATTCCCGGCAGGCTGGGATTGCGGACGTCGGCGGGTCCTGGCGGCCCTGCCGGGGTCCTTGCCGACAGTCGCCCCGATTCGTGTGATTCGTGGCCAGTTGCTCCCAGACTGGGTTTCAGGATCGTGAATGCCTGAAATCACATACAACCACAAAATCCGTTAGAATCAGAAAGTTTGGGGTGAGCGGGAAACCCGGCTTTTTTCCCGAACGGGCTCCCCAACTGCATGAAAAAGCCGGGTTTCTCTTTTGAATTTTCCTCCCAAAATCATCGACAATGGGGTGATCAGAAAATCCGCCGGCGATTCACAAAACCCGACGCGCGCTCATAATCCCCACTCTTCTTGAACAACACCCCCAAAAACGGCACCTCCCCCTTGGCCAATTTCTTTGGCTTGAAGTCGGGATCCGCGTTCAATGCCCGTATCCAGTTGATCAGCTCCCGGGTGGCCGGCTTCTTTTCGATGGCGTCCATATCCCGGAGTCTGTAAAAGGTGGCCACCGCGTTCTCCAGAAGGTTCGACCCGAGAGCCGGAAAATGGACATTGAGGATCTTCCGCATCATCTTGGGATCCGGGAAGGCAATGTGATGGAAATTGCACCGGCCCAGAAACGGGTCCGACAGGTCCTTTTTCGCGTTGGAGGTGATGATGATCACGGGTCGGTTTTCGGCCTTGAAGGTCTTGTCAATTTCGATGATGTCGAATTCCATCTGATCCAGCACATCGAGCATGTCATCCTGGAAATCGGTGTCCGCCTTGTCAATCTCGTCAATCAGCAACACCGTCCGGATATCCGATGTGAAGGCCTGGCCGATCTTCCCCATCTTTATATATTCTTCAATATCGCTGACATCCCGCTTTGAATCCCCGAAACGGCTGTCATTCAACCGCGTCAGGGTATCATACTGGTACAGCGCGTCAATCAGTTTCATGCTTGATTTCACGTTCAGCACGATCAGGGGCATGCTCAGGTTCTCGGCAATGGCATGGGCCAGCATGGTCTTGCCTGTGCCCGGCTCCCCCTTCAGCAGAAGCGGCATCTCAAGGGCCATGGAAATGTTCACAATGCTCGCCAGCTCCATGTCCAAAACATAGCGGGTCGCTCCTGAAAATTCTGGTCTGTTGCTCATAAAAAACCTCGTATGGATGATATTGGATGCTTGATGTTGGATGCTTGATGTTGGATGCTTGATGTTGGATGTTGGATGCTTGATGTTGGATGTTGGATGCTGGGAAGTTTCAAACCCCAAGTTTCAAGTTTCAAACCCCAAGTTTCAAGCCCCAAATTTCAAGTTTCAAGTTTCAAGTCCCAAGTTTCAAGTCCCAAGTTTCAAATTTCAAGTCCCAAGTCTCAAATTTTCCCTTAGCCGATCTGAGACTCCCTTTGTCAGTCGAAGCACTTTGGTGGCATGTTCAAGGCTCAGGGAACCGGTGCCGCAACTCGGGGTGATCAGGGAATGGGCCAGTATGACCGGCTTGTCAATCCCCAGGGCTTCGATTTCAGCGGCTTTCTCTTCCCATTGTGCGATTAGTGAATCCGTTGTCTCCCGCTCAATATTCTCAGGGGACGATGTGGGGACAATCCCCCATGCGATGATCCGCCCGGATTCCATGAACGCCTTGATCTGATCCGCGTAAAGGATGAACTTGTCAAAATAGGCGTACGCGTCAAAATTGACAATATCCGCGGCAGATTCCAGAATCAGGGACCATTCGGTATTCGCACATACATGGATCCCGGCAAGTCCTCCCTCGTCATGGACTGCTTGTATCACCTCCTCAAAACAGGCGGAGACCTCCTCATAAGATATGCTGATGAACTCGGATGAACCCAAGCCGGCCAGCGCAGGCTCATCGAAAAATATGATCACGGGCCGGCCGAACCTTGACAACTGCCTCACCTGCCATCTGGCCTTCTGGGCCAGAAGCTTGACCGAGGCATCCCGCAACTGTTCATCATAGAAGATGGCCATGCCGTTCTGATTTTTCACGGCTGTGCCAAAGGTGATGGGGCCGGTGACCTGCCCTTTGAGTGCCACCGGCGGGCTGGGCAGGAGTCCGATGCGCTCTGTCAGCGTGAAAAAGCCTCTGGCGGTGTCCGCTTTCAGGGCAAACCTTGACTGGTAAGGGTCGGTCTTCCCTTCAGCATCCGCCATGTAATCTTCATAAAAGCTGAGGAGATCATCGTCAAATGTCTTGCTTGTGGTATCTATGAACGCCTTGTCCTCCTCGACGGTCAGACCGGGCAGTCCCGACAGAAACTGAAAGATCATCCCCTCTTCCTTGTAAACTGGCAGTTGAACCCATAAGGGGATCTCCGGCGTATGCTTGAACACAAGTTCACTGGCATTCCCGTGATCTCCGAGGGGAAGGCTTCCCACCAGAAGGGGAAGCGCGTTTGCCTGAAAGTTTTCCACCATCATTTCATCTCCTATGTAAATCAAAAGGTTTAAGGGTTAAGGTTTAAGGTTTAAGGGTTGCTTGTTGCTGTAGGGTTCGGGTGTGTTTGTTGCCGTCATGTTGATCTCTGTCTTTTTTTTGTGTTGGTTGCCAAATGTGGGTGAGACTTTTGTCCGGCTTTTTGGCAAACAACTTTTGTCCCATACTTCAAATCCAACGCAAACCTGTCATTCCGGGCAAATGACGGGAACCGGCAATCCCTGAGACTTCATCCCCCTCAGACGAGGTTCCCGTCATCTGACCCGGAATCCACTCCCAGTTTTTTTGACGCCTCCATTGTCCGAACTGTGATTCGTGTGATCGAATGATTGCCATGACTTGCCCCCGTTGTCTGAACTGTGATTCGTGTGATCAGAAGATTGCCATGATTTGCCCCCGTTGTCTGAACTGTGATTCGTGTGATCAGAAGATTGCCATGATTTGCCCCCGTTGTCTGAACTGTGATTCGTGTGATCAGATGATTGCCATGATT
>JAOZRQ010000341.1 GCA_029940115.1 Desulfobacterales bacterium | reverse complement strand
CGCCGGATTTGGCAATCCGGCGGGAGCAGGGTGGCCGAAACGATGATCAAGGCCCCTTTGATGTCTGAGAAGGTGTTTGAAAACTCCCTTGCTCCCCTGCCCGAAACTGGGGCATGGGCAGAGAGGTAGCAGGTGTTTTCAAACACCTTCAGAGGGAAGTTGAAAAAAAGCAAAATTGCTCTACATGAATTCGTCCCCCCTTCACCCTTCACCTTCACCCCTCACCATCTTTCAAATCGAGTTCCTTGGCAATCGTCTCAGCGGTTCGTCTCACAAACCGTTCAAAATCCTCGTTTCCCAAGGATTTTCCGGGAGCCGGCACGTTTTCCAAGTCATCAGGCTGGACAAATGTGGGCGCGTTCATAAGATCGGGGCGGGGAGAGATTTCAAACTCCAAAGGGAATCTGTTCTCAAAATACATCTCCTGAAACCCGGAAAACTTGAGGGCATGGGCTGTCGAGTCGAGGACAGCCACCTCATTCTCCTCAATGATCCCTTGCTTCTTGGCCTCCATCAGGCCAGCCAGGGATTCGCCGCCGTGGGTGCAGGCGATGTGGCCATTGCGGTTTGCCAGAAGTTCCCCGTCCATGATCGCCTGTTCGGTCACTTGGACAACAAAAACCTTCTGTTCCCCTTCCTTATGATTGTAAATGTCTGTCAGATGAACTACCCGGGGCATGGAGACCGGATTGCCGATCATGGCGGCCTGGGCCACGCTGGGCCTGACGGTCACAGGGACGAATCTCCGGTCCGATTCGGGTGTCTGATAATAAAGGTAAACTGGGTTCGCGTGGGCCGACTGCACCCCGATGATCTTGGGGAGGGTGCTGATGATGCCCACGTCATAAAACTTCAGAAACCCGCGCATCACCGCGGTGATGTTCCCCGCGTTCCCGATGGGCACAATCATCACCTTGCCCCCCATGTCGTATTCGAAATCCTGGGCGATCTCATATGAATACGACTCCTGGCCCAGAATCCGCCACGCGTTCTTGGAATTCAGCAACGCGACCGTGTAGTTTTCAGCGAGGTGTTCCACCACCTTCATGCAATCATCAAAGACTCCAGGAATCTCAAAGACGGTCGCCCCGCTTCCCAAAGGCTGGGACAATTGTTGGGGCGTCACTTTTTGGTGGGGAAGCAACACCGCGGATTTGACATGCGGTTTCAGATAGGCGGCATAGAGCGCGGCCGCCGCGGACGTGTCCCCGGTGGACGCGCATATGGCCAGCACATCCGAGACATGTCCGCCCTGAACCAGAAAACGGATATAGCTCAACGCGCTGGCCATGCCTCGATCCTTGAATGACGCGCTCGGGTTCTGGCCGTCATTCTTGAAATAAAATCTCATGCCGGCCTTCTCCTGCATGATCCCGTTCGCCTCCACCATGGGGGTGTGCCCCTCTCCGAGCCAGACCACAGACTCAAGGGGGATCACCGGGCCGACAAATTCATGATACAGATAAATCCCCTTCACCGCGGGGATCTTCAACATCCTGCGATAGTCGAATATCCGACGCCACAGGTCTCCCGGAATCGCCCTCAGCCGGTCCGCGTCTGTGTCGTCAATCAGGAGAACCTGCCCACAGTCGGGACAGGTGTAAAGCAGTTTCTCAATGCCGTGTTCCCGTTCACATCCGAGGCAGCGATAGATCATCTCCCCCTTTTTTTCAGGAATGAGAAAGGGCTGAATCTCTTTCGGAAAATCTTCTGTTTTCATTGTGCGGTCCTTTCAGTCTGTTCACCTGCATATGATGGAAAATGCGGGTTTTGTCAAGTGGGAACTCAGAAGTTTTTTTCTCTCGTTACGAGGCTCCGCCTCGTAACGAATGGGCGAGCGCAACCCGTCTCTGCTCGGGGCGGGAATCCCCCAATTTTACGCTTGACACACCGGGAACTCTCTGCTATTCAGATTGGGCATGTCCGCAGAGGAGTGAGACTCCAGCCATGGAAAACAGAAATTGCCAAGGGAATGCCAAGGGTTTATGCCGCGCATTCTTCCGTACAGTTTGAATGGGCCAAGTAACTGATTGACAATCTGAACCTTGATGGAAACGAGGCCCTGCTTGACTTGAAGCTTGAAACTCACTTCTCTGTTCTCTATTCTCACGGGAGGATTACAGATGGAAAAAAATCGTAAATGGGTGATGCCGCTCTGCGCGTTTATCTGGATGCTTTCTTTGTCACCGGCTCTTGCAGGAACAGATATTCCGGCAGAGGTGAAAGAAAGCCTCCTGATCTATCCGGGCGCGGAAATCACCAATGTGCAGAAGAATGTAAGAGGCAGGAGCTATTCGTATGATGTGGACCTTCAGACAGGGGCACCATATGCAAAAGTGATCTCCTTTTACCGGTCAGAAGTGAATAAAGAGGGGATGGAAGGTCTTCAATGACGTGGATCACGGAACCAGCTTCTTCCTGATGTGCCATGACGGGAGACACAAGATTGACATTACGGGGATATCAAGGGAGAACCGGATCATGGTCCGCGTCACCCTTACCAAGCGATAACCTGTCATGTATAGTTGCTCTTCGTTTCGGCCACACGCCGCTCCCGCCGGATTGTCAAATCCGGCGGATTTGGCAATTCCAAGCGAGGTTGGAAATTTCGGTTCGGATTGATTATCGTGCCTCAAACACAGGCTTTGGCCTGAGCTACACATTGCCGGTTCTGGTGGCAATCCTGTCGGCAGACCCGGGAGGATTGCTGTTGCTTGAAAATCCTGAATCCCACCTTCATCCCAAAGGCCAAGCAAAAATGGGGGAACTCATGGCGAGGGCAGCGAGTTGCGGCATTCAGGTCGTGGCTGAGACCCACAGCGATCATGTCTTGAATGGGATCTGCATCGCTGTCCGCTCCGGCATCTTGCCTCCTGATGATGCAAGCCTCCTTTTTTTTGAGCGGCAAGAGGATGGCGGCATCGCCAAAATTGAAGCTGTCTCCCCACGGATAGACCGCAACGGACGCATTGATCAATGGCCTGATGGCTTTTTTGATGAGTGGGACAAAAGCTTGGAAACGCTCTTGATGCCGGTGGAGGATTGATCAATGGATACCGTAAAATACTCCCCCCAAGTAGCGTTTTGCCACCCTGAAATACCATTTTCACCCCATTGACTTATCCCTCTCCTGATTTATATAATTGGAGTTATAGTTCCGCGGAAGATTTTTTGATGGTTTCTGGATCCCAGATTCTGGTTCATGAGTCAACAGAGGATAACCTTGCATTCTGAGTACAGGACAAAAAATTGTAGAGTGGGTTCAACCCCGCCAATTTCAGGGAACTCAGAATTGGTGGAGTGGAATCCCACAAGCATCAAGCTAAGGGTTGGCCTGATTCCCGAAACCCCTGTTCGGCATCGCTGTCTCGGCCCGTCACGGCCCGCCGTTCCGGCAGGCCGTTGCAAACAGGGGATTGCCGTCTTAGCCTGATGCGTATGAGGTGGACCTCACCCTACAACTGGGCGATCCTGATCAGGATTCTCATTTTTTGTCCTGTACACAGCCTTGCACGGCATTGATCATCGTTTCGGCCACCCTGTTGCCAAATCCGGCGGGCGGCCTGGATTTGGCAATCCAGGCCGGGCAAGGTTGGTCCAAACGATGATCAAGGCCGCCTTGCACTCTTCTCCTTGGATTCGTGACATGCTTTTTCGGAACGGTATGAATGCATTTTTTCTCAACTTGACAGATGGCTACAAAGAAACCCAGTTCCGCCCTCAGTGAGTGGTGCGGTCCTCCTTCGCCGACGTGGTATCGGGAGGGAAACCGGGTTTCTTTGACAGGTTTCGCATCTGATGGGTTGAAGGACGTGGAAACACTACAGGGTCCGAAACCCTCCCGGGCACTGTTCACATCAGGAGGAAGTATGGTCAATCCACTTCATAAAGCAGAAGAACTCCAGGGTCTGCTTCAGACGGTTCTGGAGTCGTTGCCAATGGCATCAAAGCCCAAGTCTGTTATAACAGACGCATTGGAAAAGACGCTGGACATAAGGGTCGCCTTGCAAAACGTCCATCAGAACATTGTTCCGCTGGACATTGATGATGATGTCAAACGCTTGTCCGGAAATTTTGATTTTTGGGAGAGTCTGCCGGCCGGCGTGATCAAACAGGAAACCGAGACTCATGACGAACTGATCGCACGCTCAAAAACCCTCAAGACACTTTATGCCGCGGGGATTGACATCCTCGATATCACCAAGTTCAGGGAAGAGGATTTTCAACTGGCCAAGAGCATCGGTGACAGGTTCTCTGAAATCCACAGGGTGTGGCAACTTTTCAAGCTGGCGCTGTATCACAAGAAAGAGACTCTGGACACCCAGGTGAGATATGCGAAGGCCGCGGAATACTTCCTTGACCTCATGAAAAAATACAGCATCATCGGCGATCATCAATCCTCTTTTCTGGTGCAACGTACCAATGAATGGATAGAGCAGTCCCTGAAGGATATCCAGAAGCTGAAATGTCAGTCGAATGCCCTGCGGCTCAATTTTGACAAGCTTGATTCCACTTATGACGGACTGCTTCAGGGACATTGGTTCAACGCGTTCACATATGGGATCATTTCCGATCATCTGAGTCGGAACGGCTTTGACTATGAGATATACACCTTGGTCAACTACCGGGCACCATCGGAGATATTCCGCTCCAAAGGAGATTTTGACATCATCTCCATGGTGGGCCGGAAGATTCTGATGGTTGAATGCAAGTCTGGGGTTTTGAGGGACACAAACAGAGATTTTGACAACATCATAGATAAGACAGAAGGTCTGAAGAGCGTGTTCGACATGACCCGGACCAATTTCTACGAATACATATTCCTGCTGATATACAATCCGTTTTTGAACAGAGCGGACAGTGTTTCCGAGCGATTTGCCGATACGGATATCCGTCCCATAAAACCGGATGCGATTCGCGGAACAGTCATCGATCTGTTCCGGAAGTAGCCCGTGCCCGTTCCCCTGCCCGGCTTTTTCCCAAAAAGCCGGGTTTCTTCTCATAACGGGGTAGATGGGACACACTCAACAACCTCCCGCTCCTGCCGAATTGACAAATCCGGCAGGCGTTTCGGATTTGTCAATCCGAAACGAGCATGGTCGGCGTTTCGGATTTGTCAATCCGAAACGAGCATGGTCATGGTTTCCAAGTACCGGCCAAAAGTAGTTTCTCACACAAAGGCACAAAGAAGGGATTGAAATGTCACGAGGTTAAAACAAGGCATCCACAAACTGCGCCGGATCAAAGATATCCAAATCTTCGATTTTTTCCCCGACACCGATATACTTCAAGGGGATGTTCAGGGTGTTGCAAATGTTGACCACAATGCCTCCTCTCGCTGTCCCGTCCAGTTTGGTCAGCGCAATGGCTGTCACACCAAGGGCATCATTGAATAATTTGGCTTGGGAGAGGGCGTTCTGTCCGGTGGTGGCATCCAGAACCAAGAGAACCTCTTGAGGCGCGTCCGGCATCTTTTTCGCCATGGCCCGCTTGATCTTCTTCAGCTCTTCCATCAGATTCACCTTGGTGTGAAGTCTGCCGGCGGTGTCCACCAGGACCATGTCCCTGCCTCTGGCCATGGCGGCCTCGACGCTGTCATAGGCCACCGCGGCAGGGTCTGTGTTTTCCTTGTGCCTGACGATCTCCGCGCCGGCTCGCTCCGTCCATATCACGAGCTGCTCGATGGCCGCGGCCCGGAAGGTGTCCGCCGCCGAGACCAGCACCTGTTTGCCCTCACCCATCGCCTTTGCCGCAAGCTTTCCGATGAGGGTGGTCTTTCCCACACCGTTCACGCCCACGACCATGACAACATGAGGGGTGGAGACGCTTTCCGATGAGGCATCCTGCACATTGACAAGCCGAAGAATTTCAGCCTTCAAAATCCGTCTCAAATCGTCCGCACTGGATATCCGGGATCGTCTTTTTGAAATTTTTTCCATCAGATCCATGGTGATCTGAACACCGATATCCGAAGTGATCAGCCGTTCCTCAATCTCCTCCAGCAACTCTTCAAAATCCCTGTTTTTGAAGAGATCATCAATGTCGGTGGTCAGAATCTCCCGGGTTTTCGAGAGGCCCCGCCTCAGGCGGTTCACAAAACGGCGTCTCTTCTCCAAAGCTGATTGATCCGGCTTATCTGGATTATCCCCCTTATCTGGATTATCCCCCTTATCTTTCTTGACGTCGCGGAACATATCCACGATCAGGGTCTCCTCATCGGCATAGACTTCCTCATCCACAGGTGTTTTCTCCTCTGATGATGTTCTTTCGATCGTCTGGTCATTCTTTTTGAACCAACCCATGATTTTGTTCCTTATTGACATCTTCATTTATGGGTTTACATTTTAGTTTGTAGTTCCGCCTTTAGGCGGCCTGAAGGCGGAACGACAAACTTCTCGCTCATCTGGGGAGTGGCAACCACTTTTCAGGCAAAATCCCAGAACCCCTTAATCCGCATCCTGAAAATTACGGGTCATCACCTCCCCCAGTTCCTTGGAGCGTTTTGCCGCGGCTTCCACCGCATGGGTCAACGTGGCCCGAAGTCGGCCCTCTTCGAGAGCATGCAAGCCCGCGATGGTGGTTCCCCCGGGTGAGGTGACGGTCTCTTTCAGTTTTGCCGGATGCTCTTGGGTCTCCTTTAATAAGGTGGCCGCACCGAGCAGGGTCTGGGTGGCCAGAAAAAGCGAGTCCTGCCGCGAGAGGCCCACCTTGACACCGGCGTCGGCCAGTGCGTCAACGATCAGGAAAATGTAGGCTGGGCCGCTGCCACTCAATCCGGTGACCGCGTCCATGAGGATCTCCCCACCGACAAAGACGGTCTCCCCCACCGAGTCGAATATGGATTTGGCCAAGTTGACATCATCCGCCAAGGCATGCCTTCCCGCGGCAATGGCGGTCGCGCCGGCCCTGACAGCCACCGCGACGTTGGGCATCACCCGGACAAGACGCAGTTTTTTGTCAAGGCAGGATTCAATGGCAACCAGCGGGACCCCCGCGGCCACTGAGATGATGAGCTTCGACATGTCCAAAGATTCTCGGGTCTGTTTCAGCACCGCCGCCATGATCTGGGGCTTCACCGCGTAAATGACGATGTCCGACGTGCTGACCGCCTCAATGTTGTCTGTGGTGGTGAAAATCCCAAACGCATCTCTCAGGGAGCCGAGTTTCTCCTCACTGATGTCTGAACAGACAATATTTTCGGGTCGGGATGATTCGGATTGAAGCAGTCCGCTGACAAGGGCCCCGCCCATGTTTCCTGATCCCAGAATGCAGATTTTCTTGTCACTCAGCATAATTGATATCTCCTATGTAAATCAGTTTAAAGAGTTTGTGAGTTTGTGAGTTGGTGAGTTGGTTTTTGTAGGGTTCAGGTTTGATTGTTGCCGTCATGTTGGTGGCTGCCATTTTTTTTGTCGATTGTCGGATGTGGCGAAAACTTTTGTCCAGTTTTTTGGCAGACAACTTTTGTCTCATGCCTCAAATCCAACACAAACCTGTCGTTCCGGGCAAATGGCGGGAACCGGCAATCCCCGAGGCCTCATCCCCCTCAGACGAGGTTCCCGCCATTT
>JAOZRQ010000834.1 GCA_029940115.1 Desulfobacterales bacterium | reverse complement strand
GCCGGGCTGTTCTCAGCAGTCCCCACGGGACTCCCCCAACTCATAAATACGCCCGTTGTTGACTTTCGCAAATTCTCATGGTACAAGCATCCTCGTCGGCAGGTCGGGCGGCATTCTTTCAATCAGCCACGAGCTGCAAATGGGAGTACCACGACTTGTAAATTCGTCCCCCCTTCACGGAGAATGGGGCAAAAAATTTTCGGACATCCGGGATTGCCGGCGGGAGACTCCCCAACCACATGATGGCGCATGACATGGCTCCTCCCGCAATCGCCAATGGCGGGGGTCAAATGTCCGAAATCCCCATGAGAGGGGACGCGTTGAGACTCTGTCAGGCGCGGGGGATCGGGACGGCCGAGAAGATCAAGCATTAAAACTTCTGGCCAAGTACTTACTTACTTATTTATCCGTCCGTGCCCGCAAGAGACATGGACACGGGCAGGGGAAAGGAAAGATGATAAACAGAGACAGGTTGGCGGAAACATTTGAATTCCTGGTCCGAATGGACAGCGTGTCAAAGGATGAGGCCGGCATTTCGGCTGAGATCAGGAAGATTCTTGAAGAGATGGGCGCGGAGACCTTCGTTGACAATGCTGGTGAGACGGTGGGAGGCAATGCCGGAAACTTGCTTGCCAAGTTCAGAGGGACTGTTCAGACCCCTCCGATCCTGCTGAACGCGCATATGGACACCGTTGAACCGGGAAAGGGGATCACGCCCATATTAAAGGATGGCATGTTCACAAGTGACGGGACCACCATTCTGGGAGCCGATGACAAAAGCGCCATCGCCATCCTCTTGGAAACCATGCGGGTCATCATGGAAAACAAGTTGCCCCATGGTCCCATCGAACTGCTCTTCACCATATGCGAGGAGATCGGGCTGTTGGGCGCGAAACATCTTGATTACAGCCTGATAACCGCAACTTATGGCTATGCCTTGGATGCTTCTGACCCGGAAGGGATTGTCACCCGTGCGCCCAGCGCGAACCGGCTTGAATTCAGGATCCATGGCAAAGACGCCCATGCCGGCGATGCCCCTGAAAGGGGAATCAACGCGATCGCGCTGGCCAGCAAAGCCATCGCCAACATTGACATGGGCCGGATTGACCATGAGACCACCTGCAACATCGGGATCATTGAGGGGGGAATGGCCACGAACATTGTCCCAAGCCTTGTGACGGTGAAAGGGGAGGCCCGGAGCCATGATGAGAAGAAGCTGGAACAGGTGACAAACACCATTGTCTCTGCCTTTCAGGAGGTGGTTGAGACCTATCCGGATCCCTCTGAGGACGGGCTTCCCCGTGTGGATGTCCAAGTGGAAAGGGATTTTCCACGCACCCATATTCCGGATGATCACCCGGTTGTCCGATTTGCCAAGGACGCGGCCTCGAATCTTGGACAACAGATGATCACCAAGACCAGCGGCGGCGGCGCGGACGCGAACATTTTTTTTGGCAAGGGGATTATGACCGCCGTGCTTGGCACAGGCATGCGCGACATGCACACCGTGCGGGAGTCTGTTCAATTGGATGACATGGTACGGACGACCCGGCTTCTGCTTGAAATCCTGAAATGCCACTTAACTGTGTAAAAGAAACCCGGCTTTTCTTGCAGTTGCGGAGTCAGCTCGTTTTGAAAAAAGCCGGGTTTCTCGAGAATGGACGACTTTTGTCCAGCCTGCACACAGTAAGGATGACATTCGTCCAAGAAGGATTTTATTTTTCTCTTTTGCATCATTGCATCTTGACAAAACTCATGCCAACCTATAAAAATGAAGTATCTTGGGCCTTGGGTCTTGGTACATCACTTTTTAAGTCCGTACCCCTTCATGCTCCCACCGGAACCTGTCCCCGACATCTCTTGTCGGGGATTGCCAAATCCGGCGGCTCGGATTTGCCAATCCGAGCCGAGCGGGTGCGAACTTACAAAGTGGTGTGCTAGTACAGCAATTCATAAGTTCGTCACCCCTTCGGCTCCCGCCGGATTGCCAAATCCGGCGGCTCGGATTTGCCAATCCGAGCCGAGCGGGTGCGAACTTACAAAGTGGTGT
>JAOZRQ010000340.1 GCA_029940115.1 Desulfobacterales bacterium | reverse complement strand
GGCGGAACCACAAACTGAAATGTGAACCCACAAATGAAGGATGCCGAAGTTTTTTTGAAAAAACTGGGGTTTTGTCTTTCAGCCGATATTCCCTTCTCTGTGCCATATTCCTGATTTCCCATTCAGGAAATCTCTATCCAAATATTCCTTGACAAAACATTGTGTTCAATATATTATTGGCTCATATGGAGATGCAAGGGGCTTCATATATGACTATATCATAAGTGTGAACTTAGGACCTGTGACTGAATGACTTGCCCATTTTTCTTGCTTTTAATCGTGTTTGATATGAGCAGGATTAAGAGCAGAAGTTTGCTCTTTTGGAATCCCCAAGTTTACACTTATGGTGAATGTGTCTTTCTGAAAACTTCTGGCCAAGTACTTATTATATTAAGGATGAAGAATGGAACAACATAAAATTCAGGTTGAGAACCTGTACAAAATTTTCGGGCCTCACCCTGAAAAGGCTGTGAACCTTCTCAAGGAAGGACGCACCAAAGATGAAATCATGGAAGAGACCAAGCATGGTGTGGGGGTTGCAAACGCCACCTTCCATGTGGATGAAGGTGAGATACTGGTGATCATGGGCCTCTCAGGGAGCGGCAAATCCACCTTGGTCCGGTGCATCAACCGGCTCATTGATCCGACATCCGGCAAAGTGATCATTGAGGGGGAGGATGTCACCCAGCTCTCCACCGAGGAGTTGCGGGCATTCAGACAGAAACATTTCGGCATGGTTTTCCAGAACTTCGCGCTCTTTCCCCACAGAACGGTCTTGCAGAATGTGGAGTATGGCTTGGAAATCCAAGGCATGGAGCCAGAAAAGCGGCGGGAAATCGGGATGCAGGCTCTGGAACAGGTGGGACTCAAAGGATGGGAGGATTCCAAACCGTCCCAATTGAGCGGCGGGATGCAGCAACGTGTGGGGCTGGCCCGTGCATTGGCCCTGAACGCGGACATCATGCTCATGGATGAGGCCTTCAGCGCGCTCGATCCCCTCATCCGGAAGGAAATGCAGGATGAACTGCTCGCGTTGCAGGACAATGTGCAAAAGACCATTGTCTTTATCAGCCATGACTTGGATGAGGCACTCAAACTGGGGGACAGGATTGTCCTCATGAAGGACGGGTTCATCGTTCAGGAAGGGACCGCCGAGGAGATCCTGACCAATCCGGCCAATGATTATGTGGCCAAGTTTGTCGAAGATGTGGACATGAGCAAGGTGCTGACCGCCGAGTCCGTGATGATGAAACCCGCGGAGATGGCTTATTACAAAACCGATGGTCCGAGGTCCGCGTTGCACAAGATGAAACATGCCGGCATATCCTGCATTTTTGTTCGCAAAGACCGCAAACTGGCCGGCATGGTGACAGCGGATGACGCGGCCGAAGCCCTCAAAAGAGGGGAGAATACGCTGGAAAACATCATGTCTCAGGACTTCAACAAGGCGGCTCCGAATACGCCGGCGGTTGAGCTGTTTCCGCTTCTGGCGAACAGTTCTTATCCTCTCGCTGTTGTGGTAAGCAAGGAGAGCAAACTTGAAGGCGTGGTGACAAAAGGGTCACTGCTGGCAGGACTTGCCGAAAGGGGGGCCATTTAATGGAAGCGTATAAAATACCGATCGGAGACGCTATTGAGTGGATCATCGAATTTCTCGTGGACAACTTCTCCTTTCTGACAAAGGCATTTTCAGACGTGACCGAGAGGGGCATCGATATATTGGTGGATGTGATGATGTTCTTTCCCCCCTTGCTCCTCATCTTCGTTATCGCCCTGCTTGCCTGGTTTCTGAGCAAAAGTTGGGGAATCGCTGTTTTCGCGTTGCTCGGGCTGATCCTGATCTGGAACATGGGGCTTTGGGGGCCCACCGTGAGCACGCTTGCGCTGGTGATCATCTCCACGCTCTTTGCCATCACCCTCGGGGTCCCGCTCGGCATTCTGGCGGCATTGAATCACATCTTTTATAAGATCATCATGCCGATTCTCGACTTCATGCAGACCATGCCCGCGTTTGTCTATCTGATTCCGGCCATTCCCTTTTTCGGGCTGGGACCTGTCGCGGCCATCTTTTCGACAGTCATTTTTTCCATGCCACCGGCCATCCGGCTGACCTGCCTCGGGATCAAGCAGGTTCCCACGGAGTTGGTGGAGGCGGCGGACGCATTCGGCAGCACCAAGTGGCAGAAACTGATCAAGCTGCAACTCCCCATCGCCACCCCCACCATCATGGCCGGCATCAATCAGGCCATCATGCTGGCGCTCTCCATGGTGGTCATCGCCGCGATGATCGGGGCCAAGGGACTGGGTGGCGAAGTTTGGAAGGCGATCCAGCGATTGGAGCCGGGCAGGGGATTTGAGGCGGGCATCGGCATCGTCATTGTGGCGATCATCCTTGACCGGATCATGCAACGGGTCGCGAGCAGACAATAGGTGTTGGTTGCTGCTTGTCAGTTGGCCACAACGAACGGACAAAGTGGACAGGCAACGGACAACTGACGAACCACTAGTACAGCAACTTGTAAATTCGTCACCCCGAATTGCCAAATCCGGCGGTGATCCAAGCCGCCGGATTTGGCAATCCGGCGGGAGCGTGAAGGACTTGCAAAGTGCTGTACTCACAGAATTCATAATTCAAATCGGAGGTATTTTGGTATGAAAAAATTGTTTGCCGTTGTATGGGCAGGGGTGTTTCTGTTCGCGGGGATTGTTCCGAACGCTTTTGCCGCTGACAAGAAGAAAGTGGAACTGGCATATGTGGAATGGTCCTGTGCCACAGCCGCGGCCAACGTGGTCAAAGCGGTGCTGGAGGAGAAACTCGGATATGAAGTCGAGATCACGCCTGTGAGCGCGGCGGCCATGTGGCAGGCCATAGCCAGCGGGGATGTGGACGGCATGACCTGTGCGTGGTTGCCGGTGACCCACGGTCATTACCTGGAAAAGGTCAAAGACAAGGTGGAGAACCTGGGACCCAACACCGAAGGCGCGGGCATCGGACTGGTGGTGCCCAAGTATGTCACCATTGACTCCATTGATCAGATGAATGAACACGCGGACAAGTTCGACGGCAAGATCATCGGCATTGATCCGGGTGCCGGCCTTATGAGCAAGACAGAAAAGGTGATGAAGGATTATCAGCTGGACAAGTTCAAGCTGATGGAAGGCTCCGGCGCGACCATGACCGCGGAGTTGGGGAATCGGATCAAGAACAAAGAATGGGTGGTGGTGACCGGATGGACGCCGCACTGGAAGTTTGCCAGATGGGATCTGAAGTACCTGAAGGACCCCAAGGAGATCTATGGCGGTGCGGAGTATATCGGCACCATCGTGCGCAAGGGCTTGGACAAGGAGATGCCCGAGGTTTACAAGTTCCTTGACAATTTTCAATGGACCTTGGCCGAGATCGGACAGATTCAGGGCTGGAACAACGTCAAGGGTGTGGAGCCCCACGAGTCCGCCAAATGGTGGATCAAAGTGAATCCAGACAAGGTTGACGCTTGGCTGAAGTAAATTTTTTTTGCATGGCAACCTGCTGGATTGACAAATCCGGCAGGTTGTCATTCCCCTTTTCATGCGCCTGCGGGCCTCCATTCGGTGTCAACCCCCTTGCTATCAGGGAAAGCTCAAAATGTCAAACAAAGTGTCGCTTTCCGGAAAGAAAGTTGTTGATTGTCTTTCAACTTGATGAGTTGAGCAGCCCTTTTTGCGTCCTGAACCGCAGACAACACCGAGTGCCCTTGAACGCCTCACGCCTCACGCACCGAAAACAGGCACCCCTCAATCCATGGAGACCTCTCCTTGTCACAAAGATAATAGACTGCCAGAAATTGGTTCTTTCTCATGGCAATCAAGTCGCCGTACCCCCCGTCATAAATGTTTCCCTGATAACTCGCCAAGCGGCCTATCCGCCGCCAACTCAGGCCGTTGTCGGAACTGACGCCGATTCCAATGCCGGGCCTGTCTTTCAAAAGATCGCGGTACAATACCAGAAACGCGCCGCTCTTTGTCTTGGCAAGCATCGGCGCATGCCCCCTGAGCGGGGTCTGAGTGATGGGGGACCATGTCCTGCCATCATCATCGCTCCGGACAACCATCAGCGGATAAGGCTTGATTTCATTGCGGATCAGGGCGATCCATTTTTCCTCCCCGATATGGCCCAGGGAGAACTCGGTGAGAAACATCTTCTCATCAGAATGGGCCAGCACCGAGCGCAATCGCCACGATTTCCCCTCGTCATCGGAGCAAAGCAGGAGCGGAGCGAGTTTCCGGCCTTTCGGAGGTGTGCCGTATCCAGACATCAGCAACTCTCCTGAAACCGTTTTCTGCATGTGCCCGAAACAATTCATGTCTATGTCGGACACGTCTTTCAACACACTTCGGTCCGGACACCAAACCTCTGACGAATGATGCGCCAAATCCGACAGATCCCACCGGGAGATGAAGGAGGTGTTTCGCTTTCGATGTTCATAGATTCGTGTGCCGAGGAAAATATGACCCGCCATCGGGCCGGAGAGGATCGCATCCAACTCGTTGGGGCTGCCCTCCTCATCTCCAAAAAAGGCACCGCGACATTCCCACCACAATGGTTCTTCAGCGTTGGCAACAAACAGCTGCACACAGCCATCCGCACCATGGGGTTTGGTCTGATCCACTTTTCCGGAGCGGCAGGCCATCCAGAATCGCTCATCAACTCTTATCAGCGTGGGGAATGCATGATAATGTGGGGGTTCTTTGGGAATGACCATGAACCGCTCGTTTATGGTCAGACTAAAAAGGGGACTCGTCGGATTCATTGGCATACCGTCATTTTCTCCCGATATGGGCATCTGCGTGTTGAATTTTTTTTTTGAAATCGGAAATGCGTCTTTTTATCTCTTTCCTGTTTTCCGGGTAATTTTTTTTGCAAAATGCGGTGATTTTTGACGCGACCTGATCCGGCGGAGGAAGTTCCGGATATTCTTTCAGTCCCAAGGAGTCAAAATCAATGGGCTGATAAGCGAGCTTCTCATTGATGCCGGAACCGTCAAAGGTCATCCCGCCAGTGACATACTCCTTATTTTGGGTTTCAATGTCGAGTCGCTTGGCAAATTGAAGCACAGAAAGGGGAGACATGTCAGTGTTCACCCGTTGCACGTTTTCGTTGATCAGGTGACACATCTTGACAAGCAGCTTATGGTAAACCTCATTTTTCTCCATCCCCCTGAGAACCGGAGATTCGTCCGGCTCGCCGTTCATATGCTCATCACAAGCCTTTTGCAGTTCGTCATATGCATGGCGCACAAAACAGACAAATTCCCCTTTGGCGGTGAGGGCAAATGGGATCTCATCCGGAAGGATCTCGCACGACAACTCATTTTCCATCAGAAGCGACGGGGTGGCATTGATGGTTTTGCAAAAATCATAAGCCCCCTTTGCATCCAAAAGCAGATAGTTCAGAATCCCTGCCCTGCCCGCCACATATGCTTCTTTTTTTCTCAGTGCCTCGACATATGAGCGGAACAAGTCCATCATATTGTCGAGACGTCTGCGCGCACCGAAAAAGTTCTCGGCTGTGTCCATGAGCACTTCTTGCACAAAGGGATTGATGAAGTCATCATCTAAGAGCATAGATCACCCCCATTGATTTTTGTGGACACCCGCTTCCGCAAACGGTCACAATCGGAATCGGAAAAATAAGGATGTCACTTTGTAGCCAAGTCGCAAATTGTTGAATTTAGCAACTTTTGCAGGCTTTGTAAAGAAACTCTTTCATATTTTCATCTGTGTACAGGACAAAAAAGATGATTGAAGAAAGAAACCCGGCTTTTTCTTGCAGTTGGAAAGTCGGCCCTTTTGGGAAAAAGCCGGGTTTCCTGCCCGTTCCCGACTTTTTGTCCTGTACACAGATTTTCATTGGGAAAGTTGTCCCTCATATGCAGACACCTGAAAACATATGGCCAAGTACTTAGGGAACTTCCAAGAGGTAATCTACCCGCTTTCGCATCTCTACTGCCTGAAAACAGGGCATTTTTTCTCTGAAATGGGTGGTTTATTTCTTGTGAACTCCCTTAGTACCTTCTACTTGCGATGAAATTTATATTCACCTAAGATGAGTTTTTTTGATAATTTGGCATCTTTAATATTGATATTGATGAAACGGATATGAGAGATTGCGAACCAAGAAGTCAGGGAACTGTGACCAAATCATTTCCCGTGCAGGGCAATGGGGAAGTTGTTCAGTCACAGGCAACATATCTGATCGGTGATGATAGAGAAACACGCGCCATGGAAACCAGTCCCTGTAGCCTGAAACCGGGTTTGTCTGCTGAAACTGCTTTTCAGATTTTCTGGAGGATGCCGATAAATTCCTTGACTTATGGCTGCCAAAAATCTATTCAAAAAGGGCATCCTTAATTTTCTGCATGAAAAGTGGTTTGCACTTTCCGGGTGGAAAAGGTTTGCAGTTCCGCCTTCAGGCGGTGTCAGACCGCCTGAAGGCGGGACTACAAACTTTTTGGCCTCAAGGCGGAACTGCAAACTTTTTGGCCTCAAAAAACTGTGAACTGATGCCTCAAAAAACTTGATCTCTTGTTCCCATGCGCTGGATCACCATGCGTATGAACAAGCGAAAGATGCCATGGAGGAACTTATGAGTAAAGAAAGGTGGGTTGCAATCGTGTGCTTTCTTGTATCAGCTGTCGTCGTGGCGCTTGTGGGAAATTTTGTGTGTCCTGAAATAGGGAGGCTCATGGCATCCTATTACACGGCAGACACCACAGAGACAGATGCAGGAGAGACAAGGCTTGCCGGACAAGGATCCCTCCCTGAAAAGAGCGGGACGCCGGCTGAGTCTGCAAGGCAGGAAGGCAAAGCCGAAGCAGATGCGGACGGGGCTGATGAGTCGGTTAATGTCGGCCAACCAAGGGAAACAGTGAAAGGACAGGCTACAGAATCACCTGAGGAATCCGCCACATCCGAAACTGAGGAGACCGGGCCGCTCGCCGCTGGCGAACAGATGGCGGATACTCCGAAAATGGCTGCCGTCAATCAATCAAAGGAAGAATCGGCTCCCCAAGCGGTTGCTGATTTTTCGGGTGAACAGAAAGTCTCTGAGGAAACTGAGGCAACCGCAGAAGGGTCTCTTCCTGACGCGGCAGAAGCCGTCACAAAAACCGATGAGGTTGAGGCCCTGAAACTTGAGAAGAAAGTTTCGGCCACCTCTGGGGAAGAGGAAGCCGTAAGGGAATCGGTGACAGAGACGGCTGAAACTGTTGCCACAAAAGCGGATGAAGCTGAGAAGAAAGTTTCGGAAGCGGCCAAGGAGAAGCCAGAGGAGGCTGTAAAGGAATCGGCTGAGACGGCCGTCACAAAAGCCGATGAGGCTGAGAGGAAAGTTTCGGAAGCGGCCAAGGCGGTGAGAGCTGAAGAGGCTGTAAAGGAATCGGCTGAGACGGCCGTCACAAAAGCCGATGAGGCTGAGAGGAAAGTTTCGGAAGCGGCCAAGGCGGTGAGAGCTGAAGAGGCCGTGAAGGAATCGGCTGAGACTGTCGTCACAAAAACGGATGAGGCTGAGAAGCAAGTTTCGGAAGCGGCCAAGGCG
>JAOZRQ010000339.1 GCA_029940115.1 Desulfobacterales bacterium | reverse complement strand
TGGAGGTTGAAAGGCAATGAGACCGCCTTTCTTGCACTCCTTTTGTTGAGCTCTCACAAACGCCTGACGGGGCAATGAAGGTTGCCCCCGAAGAAGCCCGGCTTGAGCCGATAATACCCCGAAGGGGTTACATAAACCAGCCCGGGGTTGCCCGACAACCCCTTGAGCCTCATACAAGGGCAACCCTGGGAAAAACACGGCTCATAAAAAACCCTTGGAACAAGGGAGGACAAAAGTTGTCTGCCAAAAACTGGACATAAATTGTCGCGCCAAGCCAAAAAAATGATGAAAGATGGCGCGTGGGCAACAAACAAACCTAAACCCTACAGAAACCAACTCACCAACTCAAAAACTCACAAACTCTTTAAACTGATTTACATGGGAGACAAGTCACGTCTCACGCCTCACTTTCGACAGAATCTCATTTGCCTCGTCAAATCCGAAGTCTTTGATCAGGATATCCATCTTTCTGATATCCTCATCCATGTTCGCAGGAAGGGGGCTTGACAGAATTTCCCTTATGATCTCCTCGCTGCCAAAGGGATCCAAGTTGTCCAAGCCGCTTTTGAGGCGTTGCAAAAGATGGCGGATCGCGTTCATGTCCCCCGGTGCCGCTGACATCTTCTGATTTTCGTCAACCTGTTCAACGGATGCGATTGAGGCGGCCACCCGCGTGAATTCATTTTCCAAGGTTTCCAAAAGATTCAACAGCGCGTTCTCATCCGTCTCTTCCGCGACATGTTCAATCGCTCTGGCGGCTTTTTGAAGGTTCCAGGCGGATATGTTTCCCCCCGCGCCGGTCATGGAATGGGCAAGTCGTCTGACTTCCCTGCGATTCATCTCCTTGATGGCGTCTCGAAGCTTGTCCAAAGTCATCTTCTGATCTTCGGAAACGTCACGAAGGAGACCGCGAAGCACTTCCCATCGGATACCGGTGCGCCCAAGCGCGTCCTCGACGTCTATCCCCGGAAGACTCGGAACCCCGGAAAGTTCTGCATCTTCCCGTTTTCCAGTCTCCAGTCTCCAGTCTCCAGTCTCCAGATTCACCCATTTCTGAAGTGCCCTGAACAGCAGGCCCTTGTCAATCGGCTTGCTCACATAATCATCCATCCCGGCTTCGAGACATTTTTCCCGGTCCCCTTTCATGGCGATCGCGGTCATGGCGATGATGGGAAGGTGCAAGCTGCAAGTTGCAAGCTGTGAGCTGTTTTCGGCTTCGAGCTTTGAGTCTCTCGCCTTTTCCCAATCCCTGATGGCCTTGGTGGCTTCCAGCCCGTCCATCTCAGGCATCTGCACGTCCATGAGCACCGCTGCATACTCATTGCTCATGACGGCCTCAAACGCTTGGCGGCCCGTCTCCGCGATATCCGTCCTGAACCCAGCTTGGGCGAGGATTTCGCAGGCCACAATCTGATTGGCTTGGTTGTCCTCTGCAAGAAGAATCGGGATCTCCTTGAAATGGTCTTCCATCAGGAGGCTCTCGTCTGCCCGGGTCGCTTTTTCAGGAATGCTTTCGATATCTTTCAGGCCGAAACATGAGGTGAAGGAAAACGTGCTTCCTTTCCCCAGCTCGCTTTCCACGGCAATGCCATCCCCGCCCATCATCATCACCAACTGATGGCTGATGGCCAGTCCCAGTCCCGTACCCCCGTATTTTCTTGAGGTGGAGCCGTCCGCCTGGGTAAAGGATTCAAACAAGGTCGCTCTCTTGTCATGAGGAATGCCGATGCCGGTGTCCGAGACGCTGAAATGAAGGGCGGCAAGCGGCAAGCGGCGATGGGCGGTGGGAGGTTCTTTCCTTGCCGCTTGCCGCTCGCCGCTCCCCCCTTGCCGCTCGCCGCTCCCCCCTTGCCGCTCGCCGCTCCCCTCTTGCCCCTCGCCGCTCACCTCTTGCCCCTCGCCCCTCGCCCGAATTGCAAGACAAATCGTGCCCTTGTCCGTAAATTTGAAGGCATTGCCGATGAGATTGATCAGTACCTGACGCAATCGGAACGGATCCCCCACCAAGCCCAAGGGGACATCCGGGGCCACATCTGTGAGCAGTTGAACATCTCCTTGGAAAACTTGGGCACTGAAGGTCTCCTCCATCTCTTTCAGAAAGTCGTTCAGCCTGAACGCCTTGCTTTCAATGTCAAGTTTGCCAGCCTCAATCTTTGAGAAATCAAGGATGTCATTGAGAAGCACCAGCAGGGACCGGGCCGATGAGCTGAGAATGTTCAGGTACTCCCGTTGCTTGTGGGTCAGTTCGGTGTTCAGCACCAGATCAATCATGCCGATGATCGCATTCATGGGGGTGCGGATCTCATGGCTCATGTTGGCGAGAAACTCGCTTTTGGCCAAGCTGGCCGCTTCGGCCTGTTGCTTGGCGATCTCAAGTTCTTCCGCATAGTTTCTGAGTTTCTCCTCGGCCCGCTTTCTGTCGCTGATATTGCGGATGACCCCCAAAAACCCGGCGAGGTCATTATTCTGATCATAGAGACAGGTCAGCACCGTGTCCACCCAGATGGATGTTCCGTTCTTATGCCTCAGTTCCTGATCAAAGCGAAGGGACTCGCACACCGGGTATTCGTCTGTCTCGGCCATATGCGCCTCATCGGAGATGTTCATGATGTCTTCCAGGGAAAACTTGGCCAGCAGTTCCTCCATCTCCACATCATTCAGTTCCTCCGGCTTGTACCCGAGCAGGCGTTCCAAGGAGGGACTGACATAGCTGAACCGCATCTCCGCGTCTCTGGCCCAGATGACATCACTGGCGTTTTCAGCAAGGAGGCGATATCTCTTCTCGCTTTCACGCAGGGCCTCCTCCATCTGCTTCCGCTCATGGATGTCCGTGGCGATGCAGCCGATCCCGCAGATTTCCCCTTGGGGATCATAAAGCGGAAATTTGACCGAAAAGTAGGTACGCGGTTCGTCATCCTTGACAACGACCTCCTCTGTCTTGACAACCTCCCCGCTTGTCAGGACATGTTGCTCTGAGGCCCAAAGGGTGCCGGCCACCTCTTCGGGGTACAGATCGTAAGTGGTCTTGCCGATGAGGGATCCCGGTTCGGCCTGAAAAAAAGATTCATGTTGCCGGTTGTTCAGAATCAGCCTGCCTTGGTGGTCTTTGGCAAAGATGGGCGCCGGGGAGTTGTCCATGAATGCCTGCAACAGCCCCCGGCTCTCCCTCAAATCATCTTCCACCTGCTTCCGTTCAAGAATCTCCTGCTGAAGCTTGGCGTTCTTTTCCTCAACCTCCTTTTGCAGACAACGCAGGGAGAGATGCGTTCTCACCCGGGCCAACACCTCTTCGGTCTGAAACGGCTTGGTGACATAGTCCACCCCTCCCACAGAAAAGCCCTTCACCTTGTCTGTCAACTCGTCCAGCGCGCTGATGAAGATCACCGGAACATCCCGGGTTCGTGGGTCTGCCTTCAACTGCTCGCAGACTTCGTATCCAGAGATGCCGGGCATCAGGATGTCGAGCAGAATCAGGTCAGGCGGTTCCACCCGGGCGGATGAAAGGGCCAAGGAACCGTCAGGCACAGGCCGGACCACATACCCCTCTTTGGCCAGCATTCTGGCCAAAAACCGCAGATTGTCGAGGGTGTCATCAACGATCAAGATACTTGTCGTGAGTATGTCTGTCTGATTCATTTGGGTTCTCCATGGTTCTGGGCTCTGGGATTTACCCTCTGCCCGTGCCGGTCTTTCCCATGCGGCGCTGGCCGAGCAACACGGTGGATAAGGTCCTCCGTTCAGCGGCCGCAAGGGCGGCGTTGTAAAAATAGTCGAGAAACTCCTCCCGATCGGTATAGACACCTTCCGGCACGATGGGCCTGACGACCCATCTGTTCTTATTTTCTGATTTCATCTTCGGCAGTCCCATTTTTCAGTTTCATCGTGTTTCACCTATTCCGCCCATGGTTCATAATAACGGTCTGTGTACAGGACAAAAAAATGATTTGAGGAAGGAAACCCGGCTTTTTCTTGCAGTTGGAGAATCGGCCCGTCTGGAAAAAAGCCGGGTTTCTCGCCCATTCCCGAATTTTTGTCCTGTACACAGAATAACGATCCCAATTTTATCCGACCGCGTAACCGCCTCTCACATTTCGCCCCCCTTTCTGATCCTGCATCGCAACCCCTTGAGGTTGGGCGTCCCGAATGCCCTGCCCAATTTTTCCGTGGAGGTGAGGATGTTGTAGTTCGATTTCTCCCACTCATATTGGGCCTCAGGCCGTCCTTCGGGAAGCCACCACCCATAAGCGGCGGAGACGATGTCCGGCCGGATGGTGTCGGTCAGATGAGCCGTCTGCGTGATGCGGCCCTGACGGGTTTCGATCACCACCTCATCCCCTTCCCGGATGCCATGTCTCTCCGCAGTTTCAGGATGAATTTCGATGACCGGCTCGGGGCTCCGCTTTCTCAACCGCTCCACCCATCTGTAGGATGAGTGCAGGTAATATCGGTCTTTCGCACTGGTGAGTATCAGGGGATATTCCGGATCATCCACCTCTGGAGGGCCGGTGAACTCGGGCAGGGGCCGAAGCTGAAATTTTTCGGCCCGGCTCAGACGGAGTTCCACCTTGCCGGTGGGGGTTTTAAAGCCGGAAGAGAGATACTTCTGAAACCGATCCGGCCCTTTCAGATGCCCCTGTTCCACAAACTGGCTGTAACTGAGTCCGGCCGGCTTCAGAAGCGCATCCAGAAAGTCCTCGTAATTTTCATGCCAGTATTCCCCGGGAGCGATCTTCTTTCCGAGCTCGTTCAGCATCTTCATGTCGGGCCAGCATGTATTCGGCGGGTCCACCACCTTGGGACGGGCCAGGATGTACCCGTGCCCCAGCCCGTAATGGCCGATGTCGTTGAATTCTAAATGGGTGGCCGCCGGCAGCACGATGTCCGCAAGGGAGGCGGTCGGGGTCATGACGATGTCGGATATGGCGAAAAAGTCGAGCTTCATCAGCGCGTCAAAGGTCCCGCGGCTATCGGCATATCCGATCAGGGGGTTGGTGCATTGCATGTAGGCCCCCCGGACCGGATACGGGATCCCCTCAAGAATCGCGTTTTTGAAATAGGCCGGCGGAACGGTCATCAGTCTCGGAATGGTCCGGTGATGCGCGTGGATCATCTCCTTCCGCTTTGAGGGGATCAGATCGGCCCGGACAAACTCTCCGAGACCGAGGATGTTCGGTTCGTTGGCCTGAATGTTCCCTCCGGGAACGTCCAGATTTCCGCAGACCGCCATCAGGCAGACCAGCGCCCTCGCGGTGTCAAACGCGTGGATGTTCTGCTCAATCGGGTTTCCCCACTGAATAACTGCCGGATGGGCCCCCGCGTAGTGCCTCGCACTCTCCCGGATGAGGTCCGCGGAGATGCCGGTGACCTCGGCCATCCTTTCCGGCGGATAATCCTTTATGTGTGCGGCCAGTTCGTCAAAGCCGTGGGTCCAGGTTTCGACAAACTCCTTGTCGTGCAAGCCTTCTCCGACAATCACATTCAGAAACGCGAGGGCCAGCCCATGGTCGGTTCCAGGTCGGATCTGGAGAAAGCGATCCGATTGCTTGGCCAGATCGGTCCGTCTCGGATCCACCACGATCAGTTCGGTCCCCGCCTTCATCTGATCCAGCAGCAGGCTGCATATCTCCCCCTCCTCATTGGTGCTGGTGATGTTGCTCCCCCAGAGGAGCACGAGTCTGCTTTTGTGATGAAAATCGGCCACCGGATAAAATCCGCAGGTGTGCATCCCGCTGACCTCCCGGGGCGCATGGCAGACATCCTGAACCGCGACCACATTGGGCGATCCGAAAAGATTGGCCAGACGGATCAGCACAAAATGTTCCAGTCCTTTTGGCATCCCCTGGCAGAACGCGACGGCCTTTGCCCCTTCCTGTTGCCTGATTCTGAGCAGATTTTCGGAAATGGTCCGGATGGCCTCTTCCCATGATATGCGCTCCCAGTTTCCCTCCCCGCGCGTCCCGATCCGTTTTAAGGGATGTCTGAGACGGGAGGGATGGGTGAGGCGGTCCGGAGAGGCCAGTCCCTTGGGGCAGACATAGCCTTTGTTCAGAAAGCCGTCTGGATCGCCCTTGACCTCGACAATCCGGTTGTCCTTGACACCGATTAGCAACGTACACCCGCCATGATCCATTCGGGCACAGTGGGTCTTTTTCCAATGAAGTTCATCTTTCATTATGGCAATCTCCCGTGTGTGGGTTGTTGGTTGTTGTTCCATCATCTGCCGCAGATCCTGCTTCACAGGCGAAGAACAGAATGATCAGGGGTGTCACTGAAAACTCTCAGAACATTGCTATCCCAGAAATAACGGCTCATTCCGCCTCACCTCCCAGCCATACCCAGTCCTTGTCCCGTTCTCGTTCGATTTCATCAAATATCTCACCCCATGTCGGATCATCCTTGAATATCCCCATCAGGTGCCATGGTGTCTCTTTCGATCCTATTGAGGCATTGGGCGGAAGAGTTCGTGGCATATCGTGCCAAGCTTGTTCGATTCGTTTGAAACAAGGATTGAACACTTCCTCCAAGGCCGTTTTCTGATTTTCAATATGACCGTTGTCATCCGACGGTTTGAGATCCTCCGGCCGGAAATGTCGGGGCGGAGGTTCATCCTCGGGGGTGTTCATCACTTCTGTCACATCGGGGATATCAAGGGTCAGGTCATGCACGATGTTCGCAATCGCGATCAGGTCGCGCTCATTCCTTTGCCCATGCCTTTCCCATGGCCCGCCAGTCTTCCGCAAGCTTCCTGAACACCGGATCATCCGGGGGCGGATATTTGGGTTTCATTCCCCCGGTGATGAATTTGGCCAGGGTGTCGGTCAGGGTTTTCCAATCAGCCCAGTGGGGCATCCGCATTTTGTTCAGGGGTTTTCCCAATTTCAGGCAGCTCTTGTCGGATTCGAGGTAATCCGAGAGCAGGAGCAGGCCCGTGATCCGCATGGCCTGATAGGCCGTGAAGATCATGTTGTTCACCCGTTTCACCGGATCAAGGTCCGTGTTCAGGCTCATGTGCCAAGGATAGGCCGCGGGAAAGGGGAGCTGGTCAATCAGATCTTCGGCCAGATCTCCGGCCGGGATCGGTTCGGTCTCCTTTAAAATCAGTCTGCCATTGCATTTCCGGGTGCAGAGGAAATCGTTCTCCTCCGCATCTTCCAAGGGCCATTGCCGTCCGCATGTTTCGCATAAGTAAGTACATGAAATGCTCCTATGAGTTTGATGAGTTTGATGAGTTTGATGAGTTTGTGAGTTTGATGAGTTTGTGAGTTTGATGAGTTTGTGAGTTTAATGAGTTTAATGAGTTTAATGAGTTTAATGAGTTTGTGAGTTTAATGAGTTTTTGAGTTTGATGAGTTTGTGAGTTTGTTTCTGTGGGGTTGCCGTCATGTTGATGTCTGTCTTTTTTTGTGTTGATTGTTAAATGTGGGTCAAATTTTTGTCCGGCTTTTGGCAGATGACTTTTGTCCTTCCATTGTCTGAACCAGGATTCGTGGGATTAGAGGATTCCCAGGATTGGCTGTGCATCTCTTTCGGCCTCAAAAAAGACAAAAGTAGAATGATTTTTCAAATCGTGTGTGTCAATCCCTTTGGTATCAAAAGGAACCT
>JAOZRQ010000833.1 GCA_029940115.1 Desulfobacterales bacterium | reverse complement strand
CTTTTCGCTCATTTGGGAAGTGCAAACTACTTTTCAGGCAAAATGAAGGATGCCCAAATTTTTGTGTGAAGCAAATCAATGACATTTTTAAAGGAGGTTGACATGGCGTTCCTTTTTTCCTCCTCCATATGTCTGTTTTCTTCCATGTAGTCATTGAGGAATTTTGCCAATCTCCCTTGATAAGATTTGAATTTTTCTGAAAAGGCGACAAATCTCAATATCAACTCTTCATATGCAAATCGATAAGTCTTGTCCTCCTCCAAAGAGAAAAGCTGTCTGAAATGGTCATAGGCAACTGCATCTTTCAAAAGCTGATTAAAAGTTCCGTTGTAAATGCAATTTCTGATTTCCTGATTGGTGAGCTTGTTTCCACCTGTGTTTAAACGATGGAATATGGTGAACAAATACGCCATGTGATTCTTTTTTGTGTGATCACACCGTAAAACCGTAATGGGTATGGTTGTGTTTTCAACTTTCTCAATAAGTCCCGAATGCCTTTTCCTGATATGAGAGTTTGTTTTTCCAGAAATCTTGGCATCTATGTCTTTCAATTTTGACAATTTCCACTCTTTTTTTTCTGACAAGAAGAACAAGATGCTGCAAATTCTTTGCAAGCCGTCAATGACAAGTCTTTCCTGTGTCTTATAATCCAAACTGACACACATGCTGGGAATGGGGAGTTGCTTGACCAATGAGTCAACAAATCGGGTCTGCATTCGATTTGACCACACCACATCTCGTTGGAATTCTGGCTGTATGTTAAGCTGCCCTGCATCATGCATGCGCAACAAGTCGGCGCATGACCTCAACTCGTTGAATGCCACGATGTCTGATGGTGGGGTCTCACCAATGTCATCGGTCTCTTGCAGTTGCTCTTCCAATTTTTCCAACTCCAAATCGATGGACATTTTTATTATCCTTGAAGTACCCGGCCAAAAGTTTTCCAAGATCTCATCCCACACAAAGAGACAAAGGCACAAAGAAAAGGCGCAAAGACGGACACAGAAAAATTTATGGCCAAGTACTTATGTGACCTGCGCTCAGATCCAGCCTGGGCTGATGAAAATTCCCGTTTTCTGGAAGACGTTGGGAAGAAGCTGAGTTGCCATTTTTTGGTTGTCGGTTGCCAGTTTTGCCAAGTGTCATGTGAGGCTTCCATGGTTGCCCTCTTTTCGGGCTCTCTGTTTTCTGACATTCACAGTGTCAAAAGTCATATGAGGCTTCCATGGTTGTCCTCTTTTCGGGCTCTCTGTTTTCTGACATTCACAGTGTCAAAAGATGCAGTATCGCACAATTTTGTCATCGTGTCAACAGAAAATCCTTCGGAGACCTTGTCATCCCAAGAGGCCTTCTTTGCACCTCCATCGCCTGCATCAGGCTCGGCCATCCCGTGTGATTCACAATTTGCACGGGTGGGCCACAAACATGTCGGCCCCACGGCCTCCATTCGGTGTTCCCATCATTGTCTGTGAGGACACATGCATGGATGAGAATCCAAGCTGGGGATTCCGGACGGGACAAGGGCGGAATTGTCCGATTCCGGCATGGGCATGAACTGGCCTCCCATTGGTGGGGCGGGATGTTTTTGGAGGGGGGGTCGTGGTGGGACAGGGCGGGATCGTCGGAAACTCCGGGTCACGGACATCGTGGCCCTGCCGGAATGTGCGGAGGGGAGATCAGGGAATTCAGGGACATGCCGGGAGGATGGCTGCGAAGAATGGAGAGGATTCTGGAAAAATGAGGCTTGTCTGTCTCAAGGTGACATTCATCTGATTCATCCCAGAAAGAAAGTCGCCTTTTTCACGCCAAGCGTGACAAAGTCAAAGATGGCGTGAACCTGTTGAAATGTATGGAAAAACGGTGATTTATTGCAGCTCGTGGCTGATCGAAAAAATGCCGCCCGACTCCGCCAACGAGGATGCCTGCACCATGGGGGATGGCGGATGTCGACAACCTTCTGCGCCACAAACCCAAGAAAACGATGAATCCCACGCCAGCAAGGAAAGACGGCAATCTGTGCAATCCGTGCAATCCGCATGATCCGCGGTTCAAACGCGAGG
>JAOZRQ010000338.1 GCA_029940115.1 Desulfobacterales bacterium | reverse complement strand
CGGATCACACGGATTGCACGGATTGACTCCTTCCATTGTCTGAGCCGGAATTTGTCGCCATTTTTCGGTGTTCCCATCATTGCTTGTGAAGGTTCAAACAAAAGGAGTGCAAAGATGGCGAATGGCTGAGACTTCGCCATCTCAAAAAGCAAATCCTTGTGCCTGACGAAAGTATTTTTTGAATCGTTCGTGTCAATCTCCTTGAGCCGGAATTTGTGATTGTCGCCATTTTTCGGTGTTCCCATCATTGCTTGTGAAGGCTCAAGCGAAAGGAGTGCAAAGATTGCAAAAGGTCAAGACTTTGTCATCCCAAAAAGCGATCTTTGCACCTCCATCGCCTGCATCAGGTTCGGCCATCTCGTGTGATTCACAATTTGCACGGGGAAGGTTCCTCCCTTGGAACTACAAGGATGGTTTATAAGAAGGATTGGTCGTGCATCTTTTTTGGCCTCAAAAAAAGTTTCAGAGCATCGTGTGTGTCAATCCCCTTGTATCAGGGAAAACTTAAAATGTCAAACAAAGTGTCGCTCCCTGGAAAAAAGCTGATTATAACGGATTTAGGGGAGGCCTTGAACTCGAACTTGAACGTGAACTTATACTTGAACTTGAACTCGAACTTGCCCACAAATGAACATTCAAGTTCACGTTTAAGTTCACGTTCACGTTCACGTGCACGTTCAGGTTCACGGGCAGGCGGCCTCCCCGAAAAGCGTTATAATCAGGAAAAAAGTTGTTGACATTCGACGTCCCTTAACCTTTAACCCTTGACCCTTAACCCCCTCTCAACGCTGCTTCACCACCACCAGCGTGATATCATCATATACGACCTGCTCGCCGATATACTCCCGGACATCCCAGATCACTGCCAGCTTGATGTCTTCGGCTGATTTATCCCAGTTGCGGCTGATGACGTCACATAGGCGTTCTATGCCATACATTTCTTTATCCATGTTTTCCGCTTCCGTGATTCCGTCAGAGTATAAGACCACACCATCTCCCTGACTCAGGGATACCTCTTTCTCCTCTATGAAAGTGCTGATGTCCTCTTCCAGCCCCACATAAAACCCCAGATCAGCCGTATCCACCCGCTCCAAGTTTCCGCCCCGCTTCACTAGGAGCATATCTTCATGCTGACCGCTCAGTCTGATCCGGCCGCCTGCCGGCGATTCTCCGTCCGGGATGTAATCAAGCAGAGACAGCGTCAGCATTTTGTCAATGTTCATACGCTGCATATTATCGTAAATGGTGCGATTGAGAATGCTCAGAAAGCGTATGGGATCGGTTTCGCCGCTGGTCAGGAGCGTACGGACGGCCGTCTGTGTCATCAGCATGACCACCCCGCTCTCCAGGCCGTGTCCCGTGACATCGCCGATGCCGATTTTGGTGGACCCCTCATACCGGAGCACATCGTAGTAGTCCCCGCCCACTTCATCGGCCGGCTCCATATAACAGGCAATATCGAGGTATTCAAAGCTCCGCAGTTCTTCCTGAGCCGGCAGGACCATTTTCTGCAATTTCCGGGTGACTTCCAGCTCCGCGCCCATGCGCAGGTTTTCCTCTTTGAGCTGTTCATTCAGCCCGGTGATCTCCTCATTGGCCCGGGCCAGCCGGACTGTGGCCTCCCGGAGTTGTTCGGTGCGTTTTTCAACTTTTTCTTCAAGGTTGTCTGTCAGGTCTTTGATGGATAACCTCATGGTCTCCACATCGCATACCAATCGTCCGATCTCATCTCTGCTTCGGGATCGGATTGACTTTTTCAGATTTCCCGAAGCAATGATACGCACGTCTTCTGCAAGGGCCTGGATAGGCGCGGTCATGGTCTTGCCGAACCAGTACGCGGCCCAGATGCCCGCTCCCATTAAGATCAGGGTAATGAGCATGGAATATGTCCGCAGTTCTGAAACGGATTTTTCCAGATACGCGGTATCCAGCTCGGTATATATGAATCCCAAGGGTTCTTTTTCCTCAATGTCCTGATTCGCCGTTCCCTCTTCATAATCATCTTCCTCTTCATAATCCTGACTGAATATGATATGGAAACTTCTGAGCACTCTCCCCTTTTTGTCTCTGTAAATTTCAGATCTCCGCTCCTGTAAGCGGCGGAGAATATCTTCATCATCAATTTTTGAAAACCGGCGGAATTTTTCACTATCGGAGCTGGCAATGACCATTCCGTTCAGATAGGCGACTGCCATGGCTTTGATTTCACGATCCTTTGCCGCGACCTCCCTTATCAGAATCTGCAAATTTGAAAACGTGCTTTCCTCAATCCCCTTGGCAGACACGATGGAGAAATTCCGGTTCAGGAGGTTTGCCTTGCCTGTAAGGTTCTGGATCAGAAGACGTTCTGATTGCCTGATGAATACAAAGGAAAGCGTGAACATGGCAACGACAAGTATCAGGATCATGCCAAGGGTGAATTTGAACTTGATGCTCAGGTCTCTGAGTCTATTTGTTTTTATCATAGGGGGGAGTCCTCGTTCCCACGTTCCGCATGATGTTTGCGCCTAGAAAACCCGGCTTCTGGCGCCGGCGCCAATCTGTTCCGATCTGGGTGTCGGCCCTCCTCAGAGCGAAGCCGGGTTTCCCGGAAGGGCTGCAACAGGGTAATGGGGATCGTCTCAGCGGCCGAAGGTGTATAAGCGGATACCAGAAGTATGGTGTCTACCGGAGGTGCCAGAAGAATTTCGAGAACGAGTTCCCGAAGTTCTTGGGACAACTCCGACAGGCCCGTCAGGGGAAAACTGCGTGGCCCCATGTCGCTTCTTTGTGCCAGCAAAGAGTAGTCAAAAAATGTGAGACCGATTGCCCTGCGTCTCTCTTTGTCAATGCGTAACAACATATGATCATTCAATTCAATGCCAGTGGCTTTCTTGCCGGGTTCAAATGAGACATACAAGGTGTCGCTGGTCTCATCATAGTTGAGGGAGGGATTTGTCATCATTGTTTCATCCTATGGCACCCAAGCCTTCTGCCGTTTTTGCGAAATCAGATCGCTTGAAGTGGCTGGGAATGCCTTCGGGAACCGGCGGAGTCAGCGATCTCATCCCGTGGTGGATCGTCCCGTGCATGGAATTGTCGATCACAATCCATTTTTCTCTGGTCTGTAACAAAATGGAATTTTGTCATACTTCGGACCGCGTTCATTCTTGTTCCCACGCGGAGCGTGGGAACGAGGAGTCTCCCCCTCCCGCGAGCCGTCTCGTAATGAGATCAGGCCGCTTTCATCATAAGTTCCTCGAATTCCTCAAGATTCCCGCATCTGATGGCCTTCCGGAAGAGAACCCTGAGCACATCCGGATTCCGAACCGCCCGGATCTGTTCCGAAACACGCGCGGGCACGAGCTCGAACCTTTCAATCAGGGCTTCTATGACCATCTCCTGCTTGCCCTCTTTCAGGCCCAGGTCTTTGCCCTCTTTCAGGCCTAGGTCTTTGCCCTTTTTCAGGCCCAGGTCTTTGCCCTTTTTCAGACCTATTGTCTCACCTTCCTCTCTGGCAATTTCAAAAATATCCAACATTCTGATGTCCTTCCATAAGGCTTTCAGCCGTTCTTTGTCAATCATTTTGTTCGACATGATCAGGGTGGCAGCGAGCAGCCTGGCCGGAATTTTCTCGGCCTTGTAAAGCTCGCTACCGAAACGCAGGACCTCTTCCACGAAAAGGCTGCGGGCCTCGCCTTTATATTTGCCATAGAGCGGTATGAACACCAGCTCCAGCAAGTTGCCGGATTCCCCTTTCCGGACAGCCTCACGGATTTCACCTGATCAGATCGCGGGGATGATATGACTCTCCGATACTTGCCGGTTCGGGTTTGGCAGAAGCATGTTTGGCTTTGAGACTGTTCAAGTCGGAACAATCAAAAATGTTCAGGGATGTCTCCTCTCTTCCCGCGTCAAGTTCCCGTTTCATAGCGAAGTTCAACTCGTTGAGTACGGCTTTTGCATCGCCGACCAAGCCTAATGAGGTGGAATAGTTCCTGCCGATCTTTTCGGGATCCGCATCTATGTGAACCAAGTGTTTGGCGGGAACCACCTTTTTGTCCCAGCCGCTTCCTGGTTCACAGTTTCCTCATCCTTTGCCGATGTTTTGACGATAGCGTCTGCATTCATTTTGCTTTTCCTTTCAATTTGCAAGTGAAAAAGCTGAGTACAGGACAAAAAAACAGCCTGTCATTCCGGGCGGTGCTGAAAAAGGGACTTTTTCAGCACCGACCCGGAATCCACCGACAACTGAAAACTTGCGGCGCCGGACGATTTTGGTCATTTTTTATCCTGTACACAGGTGAAAAAATTTTCTGATTATAACGGATTTGGGGGAGGGTTAAGGGTTGAGGGTTAAGGCTTGAGGGTTAAGGATTAAGGGTTGAGGTTGGGGAGGGTTGGGGAACGGGGATCCGCTGTCCCCGTGCGGGCGCATGAGGTTCTCTGAGCCTTGACCCCTCAACCCCTCAACCCCTCAACCCTTTACCCTTGGGCCCCCCTAAATCCGTTATAATCAGAGGGTTGCATATGCAGCCCGGGATAAGTGCAACGCACCCCGGAAAAGAGAAATACTCACCTCCCGCATCCGGGTTTAATCTGTTTTTGCTTTCTCAAGTTTGTAAATGATGTTGCCTGCATCGCCGGTAACATAAAGGTCTCCCGACTCAGACACCGCCACACTGCTCAGAGCAACCCAGGTCGGCGCTGCTCCGAGGCTTGCCTTCAGACCGATTTCCAGATCATCCGCCACAAGGGATGTATCCCCGGAATCAGGGTCAATGCGGATCAGAGACCGGGTGCCAATTTCAACTGCAAGAAGCGTACCGTCATTGTCAACCGCGATACCCTCGGGGCTGGCAAGACCTTCCGCCACAATCAAGGGCGGATTGAGACGCTCGCCGGATTCCACTGCTTTCCAGATAATACCGGTCTCCATATCGCCCACCCACAAATCCTCTCCTTCGGCTGCCAGTCCCGCAGGTGCTTTGAGTCCTTCAATAAGCGGCATCCGATCATCCGCCCGTACAACATTGCCGGTATCCATATCAGCGACAATGATATCGCCCATGAAACGGATGGCATTCAGAGGCGTTTTGAAATCAGCATAAGTCATGACCGATTCTCCCGCATCCGGATCCCATATCTGCACTCCGCCGAACAGATTGCAGGTGAGGATGAGATAGGTGCCGTCGTCGTAAAGGGAAAAAGGAGGTATAAGCCCCATGCTTGTGTAGAAGGATTCCTGAATCTCGCCTGTCTCAGCACTGCAACGCCGCAGGGCAAAGCCATCCGCCACAAAAAGGGAGCCGTCCGGTCGGATGGCTATGCCCCCCGGAGAAGATATCCCAGGTTTTGTGATCTTGCTGACAGTACCGTCCGGCAGGACTTTGCCGATATAGGAGTCAGCATTGAAAGCGATGAACATCTCATCTTCGGAATTGAAATCAAAGTTGTCCGCACCCGGATCAACATTTGCCACCAGAGTCTTTTCACCGGTTACGATGTCAACTCGGACAGCCTTCGGGCATCCGGTGTCAAGAACATGAAGCTCTCCCCGGGAATTGAATTTTGTCGAGATGGGGCTGCAGAATCCGTCGGTGACAACCTCGGTCTCGCCGGTATCAATGTTTATTTTAAAAATCTGGCCGCTTCCGTACAGATAATCCGGCGCGTACAGATAGCCGTCCGGACCGAAATCAAACGCATCAAAGCCTCCGAAATCGTTGGTCACAACCCGGGGAGGAAGAACGCCGTCAGGGTCTATTTCCCATAAAGCGTCTTCACCCGCCACAAAGCTGGCAGTGAAGACTCTGCCTTCGGCATTGACGGAAACACCGTCTATGACCGTGTCCAGTTCCGCGATGAGGCTTGTCTTTCCGTCTGTTGTTTTTTTGTAAACCTGTCCTGCAAAAGGATTCATCCAATACATGGTCCCATCAGGGGCGAAATCAAGATCAGCAGGAGTTTCGGTGCCTTCGGAAAAGCTTTCGAGAACCTCTCCGCTTTCCGGGTCCATTTTCAGAATTTTGTCGGCAAAAGCATCTATGACGAACATTTCGTCGTCAGGGCTGAAATTGAGAGACACGGTGCCGTTGTGCGCCGCGCCCCGGGCAAGGATATGCATTTCATATTTATCCTTGGGCGAATCATTGAAGACGATCCATATCGCAGGGATGTCATACTCTGCCGCCGTAGCCACTTCCATGCCGTGCATGAGAAAACTGGCATCTCCGACAAGTCCCACCACCGGACGATCTTCAGCACCCAATTTTGCACCGACTGGCGCGGCTGTCGCATATCCCATTCCGCCGAATCCGAGGGATGTAAAGAATGAATATGGTCTGTCAATGACCATATGCCGGATAGCCCAAGTCATGGTGTTTCCTATCTCGGCGAAAAAGATGGTATCTTTTGGAAAACTGTTTTGGATATCCGTTATCAGATGCCGGGGATGATACAAGTCGCTGTCAGCATTCGGTTCTTCACAGGCATGTTTGGCTTTGATGCTTCCTATGTCAGGATGAGCAGCCGGAGTGCCTTTCAGAAAAATCTCATCCAGGCTGACGCTACTCTTTCGTTTGACAGCGAAATTTAACTCTTTGAGTACTGTTTTGGCATCGCCGACAATGCCGGTGGAAGCGTAGTAATTCCTGCCGATTTTCTCAGAATCCGCATCTATGTGGATCAGATTCTCAACAAATGAAAGTTTTTTATCCCAGCCGCTGGCCGTCATTTCATTAAGGCCGGTTCCCACTGCCAGAAGAACATCTATCCCGCCTTTAAGGATATATTCTTTGGCAACCGGAGAGCCAGCAAAGCCTGAAACTCCAAGAAAAAGGGGATGAGATTCCGGGAATATTCCTTTTGCTTTCGGAGAGGTTGCGACGGGAATATTGAGCAACTGGGCAAAATCCAGAAGCTCCTCCGCTCCTCTGGAAACCGATACTCCCCAGCCCGCAAGGATGACAGGCTTCTCGGCTGCGGCAAGTATCTCGGCGGCCTCCTTGATACCCTCCCGGTCAAACAGCCTTTCTCTGATCTTCGCGGGACGCGGGATTGCTTCGGAGATCTTTTTTTTCATCATATTCACAGGAAGACTGAGATGCACAGGGCCTTTGGGGTTTGAACAGGCCACTCGGGTCATTTTGTGCAGTGTGTAGTGAATCCTATCCGGATTCACCACCATTCTGCTGAATTTCGTGAAGTTGCGAAAGATGTTCACAATGTTCACGCCTTCTTCTGCTGAATCTTGGAACGCGCCTTTGCCAAACAGGGAGGTGGCCACCTGACCGGTGAGCGCGATCACCGGAATGTAGTCCATGTAGGAGGCCGCAAGCCCGGTGATGAGATTTGAGGCACCGGGTCCGGCAGTGGAGAAACAGACCCCGATTTTGCCTGTTACTCTGGCATAAGCGTCTGCCATGTAAGCTGCCCCGGCTTCGTGTTTTGTCACGATGGCCTTGATCTTGTCGTTGCCATAAAGGGCATTGCTGAAGTCATCAATGGCTCCGCCGGGAATTCCGAACATGTACTCTACTTCTGCTTGCTCCAATACTTTGATGATAGCTTCCGCTGCGTTCATTTTCGTTTCTCCTTTTTCTTTCAGAGTTCTCATCATTCGGTTAATGAAAACCGACTTTCGTCAATTTAATTTCTGAGTGGCC
>JAOZRQ010000028.1:6960-24834 GCA_029940115.1 Desulfobacterales bacterium | reverse complement strand
GCGCCGCCTGAAGGCGGGACTACAAACTGTCATTCCTGCGAAAGCAGGAATCCAGCGCCGCCTGAAGGCGGGACTACAAACTGTCATTCCTGCGAAAGCAGGAATCCAGTGCCGCCTGGAGGCGGGACTACAAACTGTCATTCCTGCGAAAGCAGGAATCCATATTAATTTTATCATTCCTGCAAAAACAGGAATCATTCTGTCATTCTCGCAGGTGACAGAAAAGGGGGTAATGATGGTTGGTTCAAAAAGAGGAATTTGTGATTCATTGTTGGCTTTGGGTGTCGCCATGCTGATTTCCCTGATGGGAAGCACAGTGGCCCATGCGGCCTTGGATGTATCCTTCACCCAGGAATCCACATCCCTTGCCATTGGCGAGCAAGGCACATGGGAAGTCACCATCACCAATCCTGATGGCACGGATGTCACCGGCGCAAGCCTGACCGTGACCATGGGACACGGCTATGTCACCAGCGACACGCTCAGTTGGTCAGGAATTGACATCCCTGCGGGCGAATCCATCGCCCAGACTTTCACCGCCAAACCCGACTGCACAGTCTGTAGCGGCCTGCAAATGACAGCCACAGTCAATCCCGGGAACATCGTCGAACATTCCGAACCGATTGAGACGAAATTTCCCGCCACCAAACTGACCCTCTTGGACACCTCTGGCACTTCAGTCACAGATGGCAGCGTCAGCGAAACCATGACATGGATCCTCTCTGTTGAAAACACCGGCGTTGGTGATCTGGTGGATCCGGGGGCGAATCTCTCCTTCATCTTGGGGGAGCATTTCACCTTCACGTCCATCACCAGCCCCAGCGAACACACCGCCCCATCCTCACTCACCCCAGGCACCCCTGAGACATGGACGAGCGGTCCCATTGCAGTCGGCACCCCCGCCACATATCAGATTCAGGCGGTGGTGGCCGGGTGTGACCGAACCAAGCTGGTCAACGAAGCCGCCCTCACTTGGCAGTGCCTTTCCACCGCGACCGCGGCCACCTCATCGGTGGCCTTGCGGATCAAGGAGCCGGCCGTCAACATCACCGTAAGCGATCCGAGCCCAAACCCGATCAGCTACTGCGGTGATGGCTCCGCTGTCAGCATCAGCGTCCAGAACAGCGGGACCGGCCCCGCAGAGAACTTCGTACTAAAGGTCCCCAATTGGCCATCGGACTGGCAGGTGAATGACCTGACCCCCGCAGACGCCTCCTTTGATCCGGCCAGCAAGAGCTTTTCCGTTCCGGATGTGGATGGCGGTGCGACATTGCCCCTGACATTCAAGGTGAAATCCACCGGATGCTCCCCCACATCCGGTGCGACTCTCTTCTTCATGCCTGAATATACGAACCAGTGCGGGGCCACCCTCGGCACGTCCTATTTCACCCCGGTGGCCGGACCCAAGAACTGGTCCATGGCTCCCCGATCCGGTGATCCGGCCTCAGACCCGCCGGTTCCCACATTCAAGGTGGAAAAGACGGTGGACAAGCCCATCGCCCTGTTGGGAGACATCCTGACTTACACCACCACGGTCACCTACACCGGCCCGAACATCAGCCACACCGTGGATATCAAGGACACTTACGGATCCGGACTCACATTTTCCAGCGCGGATGGGGATTACACCCACGACGCTGGGGCACGGACCATCTTATGGTCCGGGGTCACCTTTTCAGGCCCGGGCGATTTCAAGACCTATACAGTGGTGTTGGACGCACCGGCCGCGGACGACTTCTGCGCGGCCTATCAGGACTACTGCAACAAGGCCGAGGTGATCAATCCCTCCCCTGCCGAGTTTGCGGACTGCCGTGATTGTTCTGAGCCGGTTCTCCTAGCCGAGATGGAGGTCTGCACCTATTTTCCCGACGTGAACAAGAATGTGATCAGCGCCTCCCAGGTTGATCCGATCACCACCACCGAGAATGATGTCTGCTCTCCGTTCATGAACAAGGCCTGCTACACCTTTGACACGGGCGCGCCCGACAATTGGAATGAGATGAGCCTGAGCATCACCAATGGCACGATCACTAGCGCGGCAATTGACTCTCTCACAGTGGCCGGCACGAACTATGCCGGTGATTGCGGGTCAAGCTTTCCGTTGGATCTCTCCTGTCTGAACGGCAAGGCCGCACTTGGATCCGGCGTCCAACTCTGCGTGGCCTACACTTACCCCGGGAACCCCTCCACCCCGGCTCTCGGAGTGGCCAATAACGAAGGCAGCTTCACCGAAACGGTATCCCTGCATGTTCCCACTGATTTCGGCAGCGGATGCGGCGCCACACTGCAATACGACGTGAAGGGCGAATTTTCGGTGGCAGGCACAACCATGACCGTCACCCCGGGCGGTCCCGATTTCGTTGACAAATGCGAAAGTGACGAATACACCATTGACATTGGCGGCTCCCGAACAGTTTACGATGCCAAGGTGACCCTCGACACCAAGGGCCATTATGTTTATAATGGCACCGTCAGCTTCAGCAATCTCCAGGATGCGTCTGGCTCGGCCATTTCCATGGTCGAACCGACGGACAACGGGAATGGCACTTACACTTGGGACTTCGGAGATATCAAGCCCCAGGGCAGAATCACCGTTGAGATGCAGCGGGTGTGTGATGAGATCGCCTTGGATTGGGGCGCGTCCGGCCGATACCACAACAAATGCGAGAATGACACAGCAGCAGCATTCCGGACCACCTCGGAATCCCACTCCCCTTTGATGCTTCTTGACGGCAACCCCACCCTGCATCTTGTGCCCCAGAAGATTCATGCTGTGACGCCGTATCCCAAGGTGAAGATATACATCGTAAACGGCGGATCTGGCTCCCTGCATGATGCGGATCTGATCCTTGAACTCGACAGTCATCTGGAGTACAAATCGCATTCGGCTTCGGGCAGTTCTCCGGGCCCCGATTCGCACGATGTGGAGGGCCCGGGGGATCGGGAGTTCATCTTCCGGTACAACGAAATCCCACCAGGGGAAGAACGGGTACTGGAACTCACCACAATGTTAACCGGCTGCGCTTCCCTCGACATTACGGCCAAACTCGGCTGGTGTGAGCAGAATGATACCTGTGACAATCTCATTGAAAAGCATAGCGTCGTGGTGCTGGGCCAGACCGACTTTGTCGTGGTCGAACATACCGCGGAACTGGTGGACTACTGCGGTGGGGGCGCGTCAACCTTCACTGTGGGAACGAAGAACGCTGGCGAGACCGACATCTATGATCTGAAACTCTTTGAACTCCTCCCTCCGGGTCTGGAATATGTCGAAACCAAATCGGCCACCTACAAAGGCGGCGACGTGACGGTGGATGTGACCACCAGCACAGAGGGCGGACAACAGAAGATCGAGTTTGACTTCTCCACCGCGCTCCCCGAAAATGCCGAAGGGGACCGGCCCATGGACCCGGGAAGTGGGGTGAGGGTGACCTTTGACGCGAAGCTGGCCGGCGACGGATGTGACAGCTACAAAGGCTCCAACAAACAGGCCAAGGCATGGGCCGATTTCAACAAGCCCTGCTCCATGGGCGACGCGAACCCGTGTTGCGCGTCTGCGCCCTTTCTCATGGCCACCCGGCCCGCGGAACCGAAAATGAAGGTAGCCAAGCGGGGCCAGAACATCACCAAGGGGACCGACTGGGTGACGGATGAGGTGAACGCGGATTATGAGGGCGGCACCGGAGACACCGTTGAGTGGGAGGTGACTTACACCAACACCAGTGACCATACCGCGCAATCGGTTAAAATATCGGACACGTTGCCGTCGAATGTGACGACGCCCATGTCGTTTGAGAGCAACACCTGCGGCAGCGGTGTCACGCTGGGGGATTATTTTGGAACCGAGGCGTCGGCCGACAACATTCCCGCCGGCGGTTCCTGCAAGGTGGTCTATCGCACCGACGTGAACGCGTGTGCGGACCCCACCACCAACACCGCGTCCGTCGAATATGGCTGTTGTGACATCAAGAATGCCAACGACACCATAAAATTGCGGACCCGGCCCGATTTCGGAGACGCAAGCGGCGAGATTGCCCTCTCTCACAACAACTTTACCACCTGTGGCGGACAGATAACCATCACCATTGACAACAGCGGCGGAACCGCCATTTTCAATGATATTGTGGATACCATTCCGACCGGATATGTGTTTGACTCATCAGGGACCTGCACTGTGACAAAGGCCAATACTCCGCCGAATTCGTCCCATGATCCCGGGGCTTCATTTGACTGCACCGGCATTTCCGGAAGCACACTGACATGGGATAACACGCACATAGACAGAATCTTCCCGGATGAGACCGTGACCATCACTTTCTCGGTGAAGATGGATGGTCCCTCGTCTTGTGACACCACCGCGGCAAACGACGGGACTGACCCGGATATCACGGTTCCAGATGTGACGAACTCGGTGGCATATCACTATCAAAGCCTCTGCGACGCGACTGTGGTGACTGCCAACGCCACTGATCCGATCAATCCGGCCCAGCCGGATATTGACATCGTCATTGCCCCGGTGAAACAGGTAGCGGCTGAAGGCGAAAATGCGGAATGGACCATCACCCTGACCAATGACGGAGATGCCCCGGCCGGCAACATCACCTTGGAGTATTCCATCGGAGACGGATTCACCAATCCGTCGGTGACATCGGGCCCCTCAGGTGCCTGGGACGCGGGAACTCACACCTATACTTGGAACATTTCCGGCCCTGTTGATCCTGATGGGGGCGAAGTGGAGATAGTCTTTCAGGCTGAAGTAGGAGAGGGTTCTCTGGACGGCCATACCACAGTCAGCGCCAATTGCAAGGATCAGGGCGGGGCTGATATCTGCACCTACACCTATGACGAAGCCCAAAGCGATACATATGTGGCGGGAAACAAACTCACAAAGACGGTGGACAAGTCCGAAGCCAATGTGGGCGAAGAGCTGACTTACACCCTCAGGGCCGAGTTCACCAACACCGATGAGTTTCAGAATGTCGTCCTGACCGACACCCTGCCGGCAAACACCACATATATCTCAGCCATCCAGAATGGCGAGGACTTTACCGTTGACCCAGCCCCGAGCGGCCAGACGCTGACTTGGAGTCTGGGAGCGTTTAACGGGCCGAAGCATTTCAGTTATTTCGTCAAAGTCAGGATCAATGACGCGGCCGCCAACGTCAGCGAAACTGAACTGGAGAACAATTTCTCAGCGTCCTACGACGTTGATTACAACGCGGATGGTACGCCAGATGCAGACTTTGAGGTTTCAGCAGATCCGGTGACAACCACCCTGACAGAACCCAAGCTTGAAATCAAAAAGACCATATCTCCTGGCGAAGGAGACGCGGGGGATCAGGTGACCATCACCTTTGTCGTGAAAAACACGGGGGATGGCGACGCGCATGAGGTCTTGGTCACGGATCTGCTCAACGACACCGACAATGACGGCGACGTGGATACTGACGACACCGTGGTCTATGACTGCGGGAATGTTGGTGACGACACTCCTCCCGCGGGGTGGACATTTTCGGTCTCAGGAACAGCCCCCGCGTGTCAGGCCACCTACACCAGCGATGCTGGAAGCGGCAATATCCCCGCGAACAGTTCCCGGACATTCTCCTTTACCGCGGCCGTCTCCTCAGACGCGGTCACCTCCAGCGTTTACACCAACACCGCCAACGTGACCGGCCATTCCTTGGACGACACGGATGCCGAATTTGGTACGGACGCCTACGACCGAACCCCTTCAAACACAGGGTCGGACGACCTCTCGACAAAGAAGGCGAGCGCAAAGGCGAAGACCTATCTCTCCACTTCCGAGGATTCCACAGACTCCGGGGATGGAAGCATCAACAGCAACCCGCCGGTCGCGGTGGGCGAGGTGGTGACCGTATCGGTCAGCTTTGCCTTTCCCGAGGGGATCACAGAGAGCGTCATCATCTATGACCGCCTCTTCAATGTGGCCTCAAGTGCGCCTTGGGGTGCGTTTGTGCCGGGAAGTGCTTATCTGGAAAGAAATTCCGAGGCGATCACCTCCACCGCGAATCCCGGGGGAATCAATGACCAGCCGGCCGGTAGCCGTGTTTCGATACCGGATGCCAATATAAGCATTGATGACACGGGAAGCAACCGGAACATCTCTGTTGACCTCGGCACGGTGAGCAACACGGCCATTAACAGCGGAATTGATGAGACATACACGCTCACCCTTGATCTCGTGATCCTGAACACCGCGTCCATGAACGCGGGCGCGTCTCTAAAAAACAGAGGGCGTCTCCAATTCCGCAAAAAAGACGGAAGCGATCAGTCTGTGGTGACCGATGAGATGAGTCTGCATGTGGCGGAGCCTTCCCCGGGCATCACCAAGACCGCAAATCCCCTTGCGGGCCAGGGCGGCGACACCATCACCTTCACCGTGGAGATATGCAACACCGCCTCGGGCACGGACGCGGCCAGTGCGTTCGACTGGACCTTTTCGGATCCGCTTCCGGATGAATATGAGAATCCCCAGACCCCGGTGACCAATGCCGGAAGCACGGGTGCGGCCGTATCCGCAAGCTTTACCGGAAACACCCTCTCCGGCGAGGTGGATCAGCTCGATCCCGGGGAGTGCGTCACAGTGACCTACGATGCGGATCTCAAGGCGGATGTGCCGTTCAGCCTCCGGATTCCGAACACCGTCTCCTATGAGACCACGAGTCTCCCCGGTACCCATGGAACCGATGATGCGGCTCCGGGAGATCCGGGAAGCGAGACGGGAGAGCGGACCGGATCCGGCGGAATCAATGACATGACCGGATCGGACGATGCCGCGGTCACCATCAATGAACCGGGGATCACCAAAGCAACCGTTGATCCGAAATCGTGGTACGCGGTCGGAGAGAACGCGAGCTTCCGCATCACCTCGGGCGCGCCGGTCGGCACCACGAACCAGTTTGTGATCACGGATCAGTTGGACCCGGGCCTCTCCTTTGTCACTGGCACCCTGAATGTCACCCTCCCCCCCGGGTCAAGCTATACCAACGCGTCCGATCTGCTGGAGAGCGCGCCCTTCTTCAGCTACGACACCGGAACCAGCCGCCTCACGTTCAACTTCGGCTCCCTCACCATCAGCACCGCGGGCAATGTCGTCATCGAGTATCAGGTCCAGGTGGACAATGAGATGGGGAACCAGGATGGCACCGTGCTCTCCAACGAGGCGAAGCTGACCTATGAAGATCCGAACATATCGGGCAACACCCTCGAAATCGGCCCCACCAGCACCCCAGATACGGTGAAGGTGGGCGAGCCGGACATCGAGATGACCAAGGCGGTCACCGCGGGTGCGGTCGGTGCGGACGCGGGGGACGCCATCACTTGGCAGATCGTGATCCGGAACACCGGCCACACCCCTGCGTATCAGATGAACTGGGGGGAGACGTTGCCCAATGGTCTCGACAGAATCACCAACACCAGCCTCTCCGCGGCCGGCGGGAATGTCGTTCTGAATGGAACCGCCACCCCGCTCGCCAGCACAGACCTGACAGTCAGCACGACCACAAACATTGGGGACACGCTGGCCCTTCCGGCCTTTGAGATGGATCCCGGGACAAGCCTGACGATCACCTTTGATTGCCTGCTGATGGACAGTGTGTCGCCGGATCAGGTCATCAGCAACGCGACGCAGGTCGCGTACACCAGTCTGTCGGACGGCGGACGGGATGCCAGCACCCCCGGAGACATGGATGATGACGAGAATGATGATCCGACGAGCGGCACCCATCTGAACAACTATGCGGAATCCGCGGACAAATCCCTGACCGTCGACACCAATGTGGCCATCGACAAGACCCTTGCCGGGGACAAGGACACCTTCACCATCGGCGAGAACGTCACCTTCCGGATCAGGATATCCGTCATGGAGGGGGCCACGCCCGGGATGGCCCTGTACGACACGCTCCCCGCGGGCCTCAGTTATGTGGCGCACCATATCGCTGTGGGGAATACCGGCTTCGCCATCGCCAATCCCGGGTACAACACCCCCCAGATCACCGACCAGACCATCCGTTTCGACTTGGGCGACGTCACCAATCCGGGGAACACGAGTGACACCGATGACTATATGGATGTGGAGATCACGGCCCGAGTCGAGAACATCCTGGATAATCAGAAAGGGGATATCCTGAAGAACGGGGAGGCCGCGGCCGGATCCGAGGTCTATCTCGAATATGGCAGCGGCATGCTCACGCGAATCGACTTCGACCATGACACGGTGACCCCGGGAAACCAAGGCATTCCGATCCGTCTGGGGGAGCCGGATCTGGAGGTGACCAAAACCGTCGAACCGGCCCAACAGTCCCTCGGGGATATCGTCACCTTCACCCTGACCGCCGCGCACACGGGGGCCAGCCGCTCGGACGCGTATGATGTCACGATCACCGACACCCTGCCCCAAGGACTGACTTACATGGACACCCCCCTCCCGCCGGCGGATGTCACGATCGCGGATCAGGTGGTGACATTCAGGAAGTCGGCCCTCACCCGGAGCGCCCCGGACAATGGGCAGTGGCAGTTCACCTATCGGGCGCGTATCAACATTGACGCAGTTGCCGGCCAAGCCTTGCAGAATGACGCCCAACTGAGATGGAAGAGTCTTTCCGGGGCCACCGGCGCGGCAGAGAGCGGGCGAACCGGGGGCGGCGGCGCGACCGGCGGGCTGAACGACTACTATGATCAGGATCAGATCGCTGTGACACCCACCACTGCCACTTTCATAGATGCGGTCAAGTCAGTGACAATCTTTGAGGACGCGGATACAGACGGCGCAGTCACCTCAGGAGACACGCTGGAGTATTCCATCGTACTCCGCAATACCAACGGACCGGCCAGCGATGTCGTCTTTACCGACCCTGTGCCAGCTTTCACCCGTTATGTCACGGGCAGTCTGACCACGGACAAGGGGACTGGAGATGCCAGCGCGCTCCCGACCCTGTCAGTCGAAATCGGAGAGATGGCCGCAGATGAGACCGTGACCATCAGCTTCCAAGTCCGGGTGGACGACGGACTGCCCAACGGCACGGTGATTTCCAATCAGGGAAGTGTGGACAGCGGCCAGACTGTTCCGGAGCCGACCGACTCAGATGCAACCGATGAGAACGGCGATCAGTCCACAGACGTCACAGTGGGCAGTGCAGGGGTCGGTGCTGGGGTGCGCGCGGAGAAAGTCGTATCTCTGACCGATGACGTCGTCAATCCCACGGACGGAACCATCAATGTGGGAGACGAAGTCACCTACACCATCACCCTCACCAACACCGGCGACACCGAGCTGACCAATGTCCAGTATGCGGACACCATGCCGAACGAGGTGACGATCCTCTCTGTCAGTGCCAATGCGGATCAGATGGATCAGGACATCATCGCCATGTTTGCCGTGTTGCCCGTGGATGGCAGTGAGGTCATCACCGTGGTTGGCCGGGTGAACCGGGCCGGAACCATCGTGAACCAAGGGACCATTGACAGCAGTGAGACAGAACCTGCACCCTCTGACGCGAACCCGAATGAGGGGTATCAGCCTACAACCTTTGTGGCTGAGAACGCGGAGGGTGAGGGAACGCCCCGTCTGGAGGTGCTGAAAACCGAGGAACTCTTCACAGACACGGACCTCAACGGGCTTCTGAGTCCGGGGGATACGCTCCGATACACCATCACCGTGAGCAACATCGGGTCCGCGCCGGCGACCAATGTAAACCTGTCAGATGCCATCCCGGAACATACCGCGGTGGTTCCCGGATCGGTTCAGACCAGCCAGGGGGCCGTGACCGGGGACGACCCGGTGGGGGTGAACATTGGCATCATCAATCCGGGAGAACTGGTTACGGTTTACTTTCAGGTGAAGATCGCTTTTCCGTTGGAAGTCGGCACGTCGCTCTCCAACCAAGCCGTGGTGACCGCTGACGGCGATATCAGCGAGAACAGCGATGATCCGGGCACGGGTGATTCCACTGATCCCACAGTGACACCGGTGACCAGCGCGCCGGTGCTGGAGGTCAGCAAAAGTGCGGAGCCTGAATCGGTCGTCGTAGGGGAGACCATCACCTACACCCTCAACTATGCGAATACCGGGAACGCGCCAGCCACTAATGTGGTCATCAATGACACCCTTCCCACAGGAACGACCTTTGAAAGCGCCACAGAAGATGGCGTAGCATCCGCCGGCGTGGTGACGTGGACCATCGGTGATCTGGCCCCAGGTGAGAGCGGGTCATTGGAACTAATGGTCCGGGCGGGACTCGACTTGGAGAGCGGGGAGGATATCCCCAATTCAACTTACACCATTGATTCGAGTGAGACGCCGGAGCCGACCGAAGGGGATGAGGTCATCACCACCGCTTATGTGCCCCCTGCGGCCATCGGTGACACCGTATGGAATGATGCGAACGGGAACGGGGTTCAGGATGAAGGGGAGACCGGCCTCTCCGGCGTGGTCATCTTCTTCGACTTGAATGACAACGGGGTTCGGGATGGGGATGAAGCCTCTGTCACAACTGGTTCCGACGGCACCTATCAATTCAGCGATCTGGAACCGGAAATTTACAAAGTCACGGTGGACCGGAACACCGTTCCGGCAGGCTTTGTGCTGACCAGCAGCTCGGACACCATGTCTGTGACCGTGGCCATGGATGAGGGCTTCGAGAACGCGGACTTTGGCTACCAGCAACGAAATGCAACCATCGGTGACCGGATATGGAACGACGCAAACGGAAACGCGGCACAAGATGGCAGTGAGACTGGCATCCGAGGGGTCACGGTGAACCTGCATCGTGACGGGAACGGGAACGGCATCATTGACGGACCCGACAGTCTCGTTGAAACCCGGACCACTGACACAAGCGGCCTCTATCAGTTCACCGGTCTGCCAGCAGGGGACTATGTCGTTGATGTCACTGACACGGCGAACATGTTGCGACTTTATGACCTGACCACCAGCAACGATCCGATGCCGGTCGCTCTGACAGCGGGCCAGAACTTCCCGAATGCCGACTTCGGCTACAAGCCTCAGATCGCGTCGGTGACAGGACGGGTGTTCAAGGACATGCTCGGCGATGGTGAGTCTGATGTCGAGGATCCGGGGCTGGGAGGTATTATCGTGGAGCTGCGCGACGCGAATGGGAACGTATTCGCGAGAACGACCACCGCTGGGGACGGCTCCTATCGTTTCGACAATATTCCCCCGGGGAGCTATACAGTAAGAGAGAGACATCCTGAGAACTTCATCAGCACAAGCCCCGACGTAGTGCCTGTCACCCTGAATCCGGATGACGCCGCGGTGGCCGATTTTGGGGAGCAGGAGATGGGCGCGCTCGAAGGGCAGGTCTTTGAGGATATCAACGGGGATGGGACCCGGGATCCAGACGAACCCGGGATCCCGGATGTGACGATCACTCTGCTGAATGAGGACGGATCACCTGCCGGGGAGATGACCACCGACGAGAACGGGGCTTACGGATTCGAGGATCTGATCCCTGGCCCTTACACCGTGGAAGAGGCGGATCCGGAGGGATTTGTCAGCACCACACCCGATTCCCGGCCCGTAAGCGTTCCCGGTGGCGGAACCACCACCGCGAATTTCGGGGATCTCGCCAAGGGGACTCTCTCCGGCGAGGTCTTTGACGACCTGAATGGCGATGGCGAAAGGGATGAGGATGAACCGAGCATCCCCGGCGTGACGATAACCCTCACCGACGAGGAGGGGAACCCGGTCGGGGAAGTCATCACCGACGAGAATGGCGCGTATCGGTTTACCGAGCTGGTTCCAGGCGCGTACACGGTGACGGAGACCGACCCGGACGGCTTTATCAGCACCAACGCGAACACGGTGACCGTGAGCATCGGCAGCGGCGGTTCGGCCACTGTGAATTTCGGCGACATCGCAAAGGGAACGATCTCCGGCGTTGTCTTTGATGACCCTGATGGCGCAGGCACCCGGGAAGAGGGGGAATCCGGCATGGAAGGCGTGACTGTGGTTCTTCTCGACGCGGAAGGAGAGCCTGTGGGCACGACAACCACAGATGCGGATGGGTTCTATCGTTTCACAGATGTACCCCCGGGCGCGTACACAGTGAAAGAAACCAATCCAGAAGGCTTCACCAGCACCACCTCGGACACTGTTCCCGTGAGCATCGGCAGCGGCGGTTCAGCCACTGTGAATTTCGGCGATCTGGCAAAGGGAACCCTATCCGGAACGGTCTTTGACGACTTTGACGGCAACAGCAACCGAGATGAGAACGAAAGCGGCATCTCCGGCGTGAAGGTGGAACTTCTGGACGCGGACGGAGAAGTCATTGGCACGATCCTGACAGAGCCGGATGGCTCCTATCTCTTTACCGAGGTCATGCCCGGGGCTTACACAGTGAAGGAGACCGATCCCGAGGGATTTAAGAGCACCAGCCCCAACACGGTCTCCGTGAGTGTGGCGCCCGGCGGATCCGCGACCGCCACCTTCGGAGACAGCGCGGAGGGGACCATCTCCGGAAAGGTATTTGACGACCTGAACGGCAACCGGACACCCGAAGACGGGGAGCTTGGCATCGGCGATGTCCCGATGGAACTGGTGAACACCGAGACCGGCGAGGTGGTCGCCACCACAAGGACGGCACTGGACGGCTCCTATCTCTTTACCCAAGTCATGCCCGGAGCCTACACCGTGCAGGAGAGCGATCCTGACGGATTTGTCAGCACCACCGCGAACACCGTGTCGGTCAGCGTCTCCAGCGGCGGCTCCGCGAAGGCGAATTTCGGAGACATGGCCAAGGGCGTGATATCCGGAACGGTATTCGACGACTTCAACGGCAACAACACCCCGGATCCGAATGAGCGGGGCATCGGCAGTGTCGTTGTTCAGCTTGTTGATCCGGAGACCGGTGACATCTTGGCGGAGACCGAGACTGCGCTGGACGGGTCCTATCTGTTCAAGGATGTTCTGCCAAGGGCATATACCGTGAAGGAGGCTGACCCGGAGGGATTTAACAGCACAACGTCGAACACGGTTTCCGTGAGCATATCCAGTGGCGGCTCGGCATCCGCAAACTTCGGGGACCGAGGACAGGGGACCATCTCCGGAACGGTCTTTAATGATGTGAACGGCAACAGCGGCCGGGAACCGGGTGAGCGGGGCATCGGCGGCATCATCGTGGAACTGGTCGATCCGGAGACCAGCGAGGTGCTGAAGAGCGCGGAGACCGCGTTGGACGGGTCATTCTTCTTTGACGAGGTTCTCCCGGGGGACTATATGGTCCAAGAGACCGACCCCGAAGGATTCACCAGCATCACGTCGAACAAGGTGTCGGTGAGCGTCTCGGCCGGCAGTTCCGCGACCGCCAACTTCGGGGACATTGCCAAGGGGATCATCTCCGGGACAGTCTATGACGACCTGAACGGCAACATGGGACGGGATGATCCGTCTGAGCGGGGCATCGGCGGGGTGGTGATCCAACTGCTGGATCCGGAGACGGAAGAGATTCTGGCCGAGACCGCCACAGCGCTCGATGGCTCCTACCGCTTTGAGGAGATGATGGAAGGCGCGTACACCGTGCGGGAGGCCGATCCCGAGGGATTCACCAGTACCACGCCGAACACCGTCTCCGTCAGTCTCCCGGCCGGCGGTTCAGCCACCGCCAACTTCGGGGACCTCGCGAAGGGGATGGTCTCCGGGATGGTCTTTGACGACCTGAACGGAAACGGCGCCTTGGATGATCCTTCAGAACATGGCATCGGCGGGGTCACCGTCGAACTGTTCGATGCGGAGACGGGCGATGTCGTCGGGACCACCGAGACCACCCTTGACGGATCCTACTTCTTCAGCGACGTGCCCCAAGGGGAGTATATTGTCTATGAGACCGATCCGGACGGCTTCACCAGCACCACGGAGAACACCGTGTCTGTGATGGTCCCGGCCGGCGGCTCGGCGACCGCCAATTTCGGGGATATTGTCAAGGGAACCATATCGGGCCTCGTGTTTGACGATCTGGATGGCGACGAGGCACTTGGAAGCGAGGAGACCGGGATCGGCGGCGTGACGCTGGAACTGCTCTCAAACGGCGAGGTCGTGGATACGACCACCACCACCGTTGACGGCTCTTTCGCGTTTGCCGGGGTCATGCCCAGCACATATATCCTGCGGGAGACTGATCCGGATGGATTTACCAGCACCACACCGAATACCGTCTCGGTCACCGTGCCTTCCGGCGGATCTGCCACCGAGAGCTTCGGCGACATTGCACGAGGCACGATCTCCGGAACGGTATTCAATGACATGGACGGGAATGCGGCGCGGGTGACGGGTGAGCCGGGAATCGGCGGCGTGAGTATCGAACTGATCAACGCGGATACCGGCGAAGTGGTGGAGACCACCCCCACAACCATTGACGGCGCGTATATCTTTACCGGAGTCATGCCGGGGAACTACACCGTGCGGGAGACCGATCCGGAGGACTTTGAAAGCACCACATCAAATCAAGTCGGCGTGGCTATCGAAAGCGGCGGGTCTGCCACAGCCAATTTCGGCGACATGGTACATGTCTCTTATGAGGACTTGGCGAACGCCAGTCTCGGGGATCACGTCTGGTATGACACCGATCAGAACGGAATCCGTGATGTGGGCGAACCCGGGGTCGCCGGGGTCACGGTGAAGCTGATCGACTCGGAGTCGGGTGAGACGATTGGGGAGACGGTGACCGATGGAACCGGGTTCTACGAATTTGTGGCACTGAAGCCGGCGAGCTATGTGGTGGAATTTCTGCCGCCTTCCGGATATCTGATCACTCCTCAAGATGCCGGAACCGGTGAATTGCACGATCTTTTTGACAGCGACCCTTCGGCAAGCTCAGGCACCGAGCCGGTATCCCTTGCAGCAGGCGATCATGATCCGAGCATAGACGCGGGCATGTACTTTTTGGACAGCACCGAGCCGACCAGTCTCGGGGACCAAGTATGGGAGGATGTGAACCAGAACGGGGTTCAGGATGCGGATGAGCGGGGCATCGCAGGGGTCGCGGTAAATCTGCTGAATCCAGGCACCGACACGGTGATCGCCTCAACAACGACGGATGGCACCGGATTCTATGAATTCGCCGGGCTGGCTCCGGGGGATTATCAGATCGCTTTTGAGACGCCAATGGATCATATCCTCACCTCCCGGGATCAGGGCGAAGATGATGCCCAAGACAGCGACCCTTCGGCAAGCTCAGGCACCGATACAACAGGTCGCACTGACCGCGTCACGCTCTCAGCAGGCGAGCATAATCCCACCCTTGATGCCGGGATGTACCTGCCGGATGTGCCCCTTGCCAGTCTGGGGGATCGGGTATGGAATGATGCGGATCGTGACGGCATCCAAGATGACGGAGAGCAGGGGATTCCCGATGTGACGGTGAGGCTCCTTGACCAGGCAGGGGAGCCCCTGGCCGTCATCCAGACAGATGGGGATGGCCGCTATCGCTTTGAGGGCTTGGCACCAGGAGAGTATGTGATAGCATTTGATCTGCTCCAAGGCCACACATTCAGCCCGCGGTATGAAACCGACGATGAGTCCAAAATGAGCACCGTGAACACAAAAACCGGGAAAACATCCGTGTTTTCCATCAATGCGGGGGAGGAGTGGACGATTCTGGACGCGGGAATGTATGCCAAGCACACGATCACGCTGGGGGATATGGTATGGCAGGATAAGGATGGTGACGCATCGCCATCTCTGGGCGAAGGACTGCCCGGGATCATGCTGAGGCTGTTTGACGGCGAAGGCCATTTGATTGATGAGACAGTGACCGATGAAAACGGCAATTACACCTTTGCCGGCCTGCCTTCGGGAGATTACCGTGTCGCGGTTGTTACCGACACACTGCCTCCGAATGCGACGCTGATTGCCGATCCTGATGAGGTGGATGACTCGCTCACCGATCTGATCGAACAGTCCCAAGACAATTATGATCTTGATTTCGGATATCAGCTGCCGATCCTCTCCTCTCTCGGAGATTATGTCTGGTACGACTCGGACCAGGACGGGGTTCAGGATCCGGATGAACCAGGGATTGCCGGGGTCTTGGTGAGCCTGACGGATGTTCTGACAAATACGGTTGTTGACACGACTGTCACCGACGGCTCTGGATATTATGAATTCACCGAACTCTCCGCCGTCGCCTATCATGTGGGATTTGCCCTCCTCCCCGGATATGCGTTCACCCCCTCGGACCAAGGATCCGGGCTTTTGCAGGACTCATTCGACAGTGACGCAGATGAGACCACGGGTGAAACTGCGGAGATCACGCTCGCGGCAGGTGAGCATCATCCAAAAACAGACGCGGGCATGTTCGCAGCAGATGCCCTTCCTGCAAGTCTGGGAGATCGGGTATGGGAGGATGCCGACCAGGACGGAATTCAGGATCCGGATGAATCCGGGGTGGCCGGTGTCACGGTGAAACTGATCCGTCCGGAGACAGACGAGGCCATCGCGGAGACACGCACAGACGGCTCTGGGCATTATGAATTCACAGGCTTGGCCCCGGGGAAGTATGCCGTGCAAGTTGATCTCCCCTCGGACTATGCCTTCACATCCCAAGATCAGGGAACCAGTGCCGCGTCCGATAGCGATGTGGAACCGACCACAGGCCGCACCCATGACGTCACCCTTTCAGCAGGAGAGCACAACCCCACGCTCGATGCCGGGATGTTCCTGCCGGATACGCCTCTCGCCAGCCTTGGAGATCGAGTATGGAAGGACACGAATCAGAACGGCATTCAGGATGATGGAGAGACCGGGATTTCCGGAGTAAGGGTCACGCTTTATGACGGGTCAGGAGAGACGCTGGTGGCTGTGACCGAGACAGAGGCTGACGGCCGCTACGGCTTCGATGGACTGACGCCGGGAGAATATGGGGTGGCATTTGACGCTTCGGGATACCGTTTTACGCCCCAGAATCAGGGCGATGACACGGCCCAAGACAGTGATGCGGACCCGGAGACGGGCAAAACCGATCCCATCCCTGTGAACACGGGAGATGCTGTCACAGGGATTGACGCCGGCCTGTACGCGACGGATGCCATCACCTTGGGGGATTCTGTGTGGCTGGATGAGGACGGCGACGGGCTTCCCTCCGAAGGGGAAGGGTTGTCAGGAGTGACGCTGATTCTCTATGACGGAGAGGGCCGGATCCTTGGAAACACGCAGACGGACGAGAATGGCAATTACGCGTTCACTGACCTGCCCCCGGGAGATTATCGGGTGGCAGTTGCCACAGACACTTTGCCTCAGAATGTGGAACAGATCGCGGATCCTGACGAGGTGAAGGACTCCCTCACCGATGTCACGGACCAGTCCGAGGACAACGATACGCTGGATTTCGGTTATCGCTTGATTATCCTCGGTTCCCTCGGAGACTATGTCTGGTACGACTCGGACAAGGACGGGGTTCAGGATGCGGATGAGCCGGGCATTATTGGCGTCACGGTGAATCTGAGGGATCCGGTCACGGATGCGATTATTGCAACGAGAGTCACAGACGGGTCCGGGTATTATGAATTTGCGGAACTCCTCCTTGGCGATTATCTTGTGGAATTTGAAAGCCCCGCTGGCGGCTATCTGTTCAGCCCCCAAGATACGGGAGAAGGCGAACATCAGGACGCATTTGACAGCGATGCGGAACCGACCACCGGACGAACCGATACAGTCACCCTTGCCCCGGGCGAACATAACCCACAGACAGATGCAGGGATGTTCACCCCGGATGGAGATTCCGTAAGTCTCGGAGATGTGGTATGGTATGACGCCGACGTGGACGGGGTCCAGGATGCGGATGAGCCGGGAGTTGCCGGGGTCAAGGTCAAGCTCGAAGACGCCTTGACAGGTGCGCCGAT
>JAOZRQ010000028.1:0-6860 GCA_029940115.1 Desulfobacterales bacterium | reverse complement strand
CGGGAGTTGCCGGGGTCAAGGTCAAGCTCGAAGACGCCTTGACAGGTGCGCCGATTGCGGATACCATGACCGACGGATCCGGGTTCTACAAATTCACGGGGTTGCTCCCGGGAGCCTATTCTTTGACCTTTGAACCGCCGTTCGGCTACGCGTTCACCCCACAGGATCAGGGGGATGACGATACCTTGGACAGCGATGCGGACCCGGAGACTGGCCGCGTCGAAGATATCAGCCTGTCGGATGGTGAGAAGGATGTGACCGTGGATGCCGGCCTATACGCACCAAGCTTGGAACCGATGCAGGCGGAAGTGCCGGCGGCCATCGGCGACCGGGTCTGGTATGATCTGAATCAGGACGGGATACAAGATGCAAACGAGCCGGGCGTTGCCGGAGTAACGGTCAGACTGCGTGACGCGCAGACGGGCGACCTGATCGGCACCATAGTGACAGACGGAACTGGATCATATGAATTCACGGGCTTGACACCGAGGGATTATATGGTGGAGTTCACCTTGATTCCGGGGTATGCATTCACGCCAAAGGATCAGGGAACGGATGACGCCTTGGACAGCGATGCGGACACAGAGACGGGTCGTACCCAAACCATCACCCTCTCCGCAGGTGAGAAGGATGTGACCGCGGACGCCGGCATGTTCATGCCGGGTATGGCCCCGAGTAGCGTTGAAATGCCGGGGACCATCGGTGACCAAGTCTGGTATGACCTGAACCAGAACGGGATCCAAGACGCAAATGAACAGGGGATCGCCGGCGTCACCGTCAAACTATACGACGCGTTCACAAACGATCCCATCGCCACGACCGAAACCGACGGATCCGGCTCCTACGAATTCACGGGCCTTCCCCCGGGAAATTATGTCATCGCGTTTGAACCGCCCTCGGGACCTGTCCCTGACGTTTCTTATCAGGGATACGGACTGACCGCTCAAGATCAGGGAGAAGACGACGCCTTGGACAGCGATGCGGACCCGGAGACCGGACGCACAGGGACCATCACCCTCTCCGCAGGCGGTCGCGAGGTGACCGCGGATGCTGGCATGTTCACACCCGGGACAGCCCCCGGAACTGTTGAACCATCCGCCAGCCTCGGAGACCGGGTGTGGTACGATCTGAACCCGGACGGCATCCAGAATGCAAACGAGCCGGGAATCGCCGGCGTGAAAGTCGTCCTGCACGATGCCCTAACCAATGAACGGATGGCCGTCACCGAGACCGACGGATCCGGATACTATGAATTCACCGGCCTGAAGCCAGGAGATTATGTCGTGGCATTTGAACCGCCTCTCGGGTATGCGTTTGCGCCGCAGGATCAGGGAGCGGATGACGCGCTTGACAGCGATGCGGATTCGGATACCGGCCGTACCGGAGCCATCACCCTTTCCCCTGGTGAAAACAACATGACCGTGGACGCGGGGATATCCTTTCCGGGCACCGCACCGGGCACGGCCAGCCCGCCTACGAGCCTCGGGGACGTCGTCTGGTACGATCTGAACCAGAACGGGGTTCAGGATGCAGATGAGCCGGGGGTTGCTGGAATCACGGTGAAGCTGCATGACGCACAGACCAATGAACTGCTGGCCGAAACCATTACTGACGGATCCGGATTCTATGAGTTCACCGGCCTGAAACCGGGGGATTATGTGGTGAGCGTTGAGCCGCGTCCAGGGTATGAGCCGACTTCCCAAAACCAGGGAGCGGACGACGCGCTCGACAGTGATACGGACCCGGAGGCCGGCCGTACCGGAACCCTCACCCTTGCCGCAGGCGAGGATGATCTCACCGTGGATGCGGGCATGGTCGCTCCGGGCACCGCTCCCGGGAGCGTGGAGACGCCGGCGAGCATCGGGGACCGGGTATGGCATGACATGAATCGTAATGGGATTCAGGATCCGGGTGAGCCGGGCCTCGCGGACGTAACGGTCATCCTGCGGGATGCGCTGACATATGAATGGATGGCCAAGAGCGTTACAGATGACGAAGGGCTTTACGAGTTCACCGGGCTGATGCCTGGGGAGTATGTCGTTGATTTCGTGCCCCTTTCAGGCTATGAGATGCCTCGGGCGGATCAGGGGGAGGATGACGCGTTCGATAGCGACGCGAATGCGGAGACTGGTCGAACGCAACCGATATCCCTTTCCGCAGGTGAAAATCATCTAAGCACGGACGTGGGAATGTTCCCCTCGGATATGACGAAACCGGCGAGCTTGGGAGACATCGTCTGGTATGACGATGACCAGGACGGGGTTCAGGACGCGGATGAGACCGGCATCGCCGGGGTGACGGTGAATCTGATTGACCCGGCCACAGATTCGGTGATCCGCTCCACCACGACAAACGGATCTGGATTCTATGAATTCACCGGACTCTTCCCAGGAAACTATGTCGTCGAATTTGAGCCTCCGGCCGGCGGCTATCTGTTCAGCGACCCGGATGCAGGAAGCGGCGAGTTGCAGGATACAACCGATAGTGACGCGGATGCTGAAACTGGCCGCACCGAGACGATCACCCTTGAACCGGGTGACCACAACCCGCGGGTGGACGCTGGCCTGTTCATTCCGGGGGAGGCGTCTGTCATTCTGGGGGACCGGGTATGGTACGATGCGAACCTGGACGGCATTCAGAATCCGGATGAACCGGGTGTCGCCGGGGTCCGGGTGAAGCTGCTGAACGCAGAGACCCGTGATCCGCTGGCCGAAACCCTGACCGACGGATCTGGATTTTACAAGTTCGTCGGCTTGGCCCCGGGAGAATATGGGGTGGCATTTGAATTACCCTCAGGTTTCGAGTTCACGCTACAAGATCAGGGCATTCACGACGCGCTGGACAGTGATGTGAACACGGAGACCGGCCATACCGAAACCATTTCCTTGGAATCGGGTGAGACGGACATGACCGCAGTTATGAAAATCGACGCGGGCGTGTTTCTCCCGGGTCAGGCTCCCGGAACGGCCCGTCAGCCGGCAAGTCTCGGAGACAGGGTCTGGTATGACGTGAATCAGGATGGCATTCAGGATGCCAATGAACCGGGCATCTCAGGAATCACAGTGGAGCTATGGGACCCGTCCGAGGATCAGCTGATTGACAAGACAGAGACCGATGGCTCCGGATTTTACGAGTTTACCGGCCTGATTCCGGGAGATTATCGGGCATCCTTCAAACTGCCCCCGAGATTCGTGTTTACCCCACAGGATCAGGGGATTTACGATGCACTGGACAGCGATGTTCACACAGAAACCGGTGACACCGGAACCATCACCCTCTCGTCCGACGAGAACAACATGGCGGTGGACGCGGGCATGTTTGCCCCGGGCTTGGCTCCGGGCACAGTTGCCCCGCCTGCAAGCTTGGGAGACACGGTCTGGTACGACTTGAATCAGAACGGGATTCAGAACGCGAATGAACCGGGAATCGCGGGGGTCACCGTGACGCTGAAAGACCCGTTGACGAATGAATCGGTCGGCACGGCAATGACCGACGGTTCCGGCCGCTATGAATTTACCGGGTTGGCTTCTGGCGACTATGTGGTGACCTTTGAGCCGCCGCCGGGCTATCAGTTCACATCTCAAGATCGGGGATCCGACGACTCGGTTGACAGCGATGTGGATCCGGAGACTGGCCGCACCGAAACCATCACACTCTCCTCAGGGGAGCGCAACATGACCGCGGACGCGGGCATGGTTGCCCCGGGCATGGTCCCCGGAAGCGTCAGCCCGCGTGCGAGCCTCGGCGACCAAGTCTGGTATGATACGGATTATAATGGAGTTCAAGATCCGGATGAACCGGGTATCCCCGGAGTCACCATCTATCTGAGAGACCCGTTGACCGATGAACGCCTCGCGGAGACCGTCACCGATGGCTCCGGAGCTTATGCGTTCACAGGGCTGGCTCCGGGGGATTATCTAATGGAGTTTCAGTTGTCCCCTGGCTATGAATTCACCTTGCCGGATCGGGGGGATGGCGACGCGCTCGATAGCGATGCGGACCCAATGACCGGCCGCACCGGAACCATCAGCCTCGCCCCGGGCGAAAACAACATGACGGCCGATGTCGGCATGGTTGCCCCGGGAACGGCTCCCGGAAGCATCAGCCAACCCGCGGCGCTCAGCGATCAGGTCTGGTATGATGCGGATCAGGATGGAATTCAGGATCCGGATGAGCCGGGAATCCCCGGTGTCACGGTGAACCTGCTGGACGCGTTCACGAATGAACGGATCGCTTCCGTAAACACAGACGATGACGGACGTTACCAATTTGCTGGCCTCTCTCGTGGGAATTATGTCGTCTCCTTTGATCTGCCCTCAGGCTACATCTTCACGCGCCAAGATCAGGCGCGTGACGACGCGCTCGACAGCGACACGGATCCGGAGACCGGCCGCACCGATATGATCAGCCTCTCGGCCGGCGAGAAGGATATGACCGCGGACGCGGGCATGTTTGCGCCGGGCCTTGCTCCCGGAAGCGTGAACCCGCCCGCGAGCCTCGGTGATCAGGTCTGGCATGACACGAACCAGAACGGGATTCAGGACGAGGATGAGACGGGTGTGGCTGGTGTCACGGTGAACCTGCGAAGCCCCCTCTACGATCAGATCGTCGCCTCAGTTTCAACGGATGATTCCGGGTCCTACCAGTTCACCGGCTTGGCTCCGGGGGAGTATCAGGTGGAATTCCGCCTGCCGGCAGGCTATGCCTTATCCCCGAAAAATCAGGGGGACGATGACACGCTCGACAGCGATGCGGAACCGACCACTGGCCGGACGGAGACCATCGCCCTTTCCGCTGGCCAAGCGGATATCTCTCTAAATGCCGGCCTCACCTCGGGGCCAAGGCCACCGGCGGACCTCGGTGATCGGGTATGGTATGACGAAAACCATGACGGGGTTCAGAACGCAGATGAAGATGGCGTGGCTGGAGTCAGGGTGAACCTGCTGGATCCGGCTGATGGCTCGGTCATCGCCTCCACAGAGACAGATGGCAACGGATTCTATGAATTTGCCGGATTGTCCGCAGGCGATTATCTGATTGAATTTGAAAGCCCGGACGGCGGCTATCACTTCAGTCCGCAGAATGCCGGGACAGGTGCGTTGCAGGACGCGTTTGACAGTGATGTGGAACCCCATACCGGCAGGACCGGAGCCATTTCCCTGGCATGGGGCGAGTCGAATCCCCGTATGGATGCGGGGATGTTCATCCCGGATGCGGAACCGGCAAGCCTGGGGGACTTTGTATGGTATGATTCTGACCAGAATGGCATTCACAATTCAGACGAGGCCGGCGTCACCGGCGTCACCGTGCATCTCATTGATCCGCTGACGGACACGGTCATCGCCTCTGCAAAAACAGATGGTGCCGGATACTATGCGTTTGACGGTCTGCCGGCCGGAGACTATCGGGTGAGCGTTGAACTGCCCCCGGGTTACGAGTTCTCCCCTCAAGATCAGGGAGCCAGCGCCGCGTCCGATAGCGATGTGAATCCTGCAACCGGGCAGACGGAGATCATTCCCCTTTCCCCGGGCCAGCGAGATGTGACAGTGGACGCGGGGATGGCGATTCTCGGAATCACTCCTGCAAGTCTCGGTGACCTTGTATGGTACGACTCGAATCAGAACGGCCTTCAGGAGCCGGGCGAATCAGGCGTCTCCGACATCATGGTGAAGTTGTACAATGGTGCGGGGACGAGATTGCTCGGAACGACCCTCACGGACATGGACGGCTTCTATGAATTTGAAAGCCTGACCCCGGGAAGCTTCATCGTGGCATTTGAACTCCCCTCAGGCTACAAATTCTCCCCTCAGAACCAAGGCGGGGATGAGGCATCGGAGAGTGATGCGGATCCGAGAACCGGCCGAACCGATGTCATCTCTCTCGGCAAAGGCGAGGTGTTCCCGGATGCGGATGCGGGGATCTATTCGCCAGGGGCCTTCTCTCTCGCAGACCGTGTCTGGCTGGACACAAATGGAAACGGAGCCCCCTCTCCCGGCGAAGGACTGTCCGGCGTCACGGTCAATCTGTATGCGGATGACGGGACACTTGTCGCCACCACAGAGACCCGAGAGGACGGCTATTACATCTTTGCAGGGATTCCTCCGGGGGATTATCGGATAGAAGTGGATACGACCACCCTCCCCTTGGGTGCCCAAGTTTTCTCGGACCCTGATGATGTGCCGGATTCGGCCACCGATCTGATGGGCCAAGTTGGCGATTTTCCCTCTGATCTCGATTTCGGGTATCGCCCGACCTATGCTTCCATCGGCGATGGGGTGTGGCACGATGCGGACCGGGACGGGGTTCAGGATCCTGGAGAGACCGGTATCGAAGGGGTCAAGGTCAGCCTGATCGATCCGGCCACAGGTGAAGAGATCGCCTCGGCCACCACAACCGGCGATGGATTCTACGCATTCACAGACTTGGAACCGGGGGATTATGCGGTAACATTTGAACTGCCGACCGGCTATCAATTCTCGCCGCAGGATCAAAGAGGTGACGCGTCCGATAGCGATGCGAATACCGCCACAGGCAGAACCGAAACCATCACTCTTTCAGCGGGTGATGAAGATATGACGCTCGACGCGGGCATGTTTGTCCCTGAAGTCAGGCCTGCAAACCTCGGCGACCATGTCTGGTACGATGCGAATCGGAACGGCGTTCAGGATGCGGGTGAATCCGGTGTTGCAGGTGTGACGGTGAACCTGATTGACCTTGGGATAGATGCGGTGATCGCTTCGGCGCTGACGGATCAATCTGGATTCTACGTCTTTGCCGGACTCCCCCCCGGTGATTATGCGGTGCGATTCGACCTGCCTCCGGGCCACGAGTTCAGCCCGCAGGATGAGGGAACAGATGAC